>NZ_BAABFR010000062.1:0-31013 GCF_039541155.1 Tsukamurella soli | reverse complement strand
CCGCTCGGCGGGCGGCGGACTCCGCGGCCGCGGCCTGGCGGACGTCCGCGTCGGAGGCGACCGTCTGGGCGATCGCCGCTGCGCGCTGCGTGAACTGCGCGCGGACCTCGCCGGCGGACCTGTGCACGACGAGCCCGAAACCGACGGCCAGGCTCACCGTGATCACCGCGACCTGGAGCAGCAGGATCTGCGTGCGCAGCCGGAGCCCGTGCGTGCGTGCGCGGGTCGGTCGGATCGGGTGGAGCCTGGCCATCGCGACAGCCTATTCCGGTAGTGCCTGTCTCAGAACGGGATCTGGCCGACCACGATGCCCACGGCGAGCATCACCAGAGAGACGGCCGCAGCCCGCCACAGCACCTTCCGGTGGTGGTCCGCGAGCGACACCCCCGCCAGCGAGACCAGCAGCAGGATCGCCGGAACCAGTGGGCTCTGCATGTGGAACGGCTGGCCCGTGATCGATGCGCGCGCCATCTCCGCAGCACTCACGCCGTACTGGCCCGCGGTCTCCGACAGCACCGGCAGGACGCCGAAGTAGAAGGCGTCGTTGGACATCAGGAACGTGAACGGCATCGAGAGCACGCCGGTCACGACGCCGAGATGCGGGCCCATCGACTCCGGGATGGCGTGGGTCAGCCAGGTGGCGACCGCCTCGACCATACCGGTGCCGGTGAACACGCCGGTCAGCACCGCTGCCGCGAGGACCATGCCCACCACCGACACGATCGAGCTGGAATGCCGGGTGATCGCGGCCTGCTGATCCGCGACGGCGGGGAAGTTCGCGATCAGCGCGATCGCGGCGGTGATCATGAACAGCACGGGGATCGGCAGCACGTCGAGCACCAGGACCACGAGCAGGGCGACGGTGAGCACCGCGTTGAACCAGTAGATCAGCGGCCGGCGCCGATCGTCCGCGTCGTCGTGGGGGCCGCCGGCCGCCGTCAGCGCCGACGCGCCCGCGCCGGCGTCGGATCCCGCCGCGCCCGTGCCACCGTCGGATCCCGGTGCGCCCGTGCCACCGTCGGAGGCCGACCCGCCCACGCCGATCAGGGTGCGGTCGCTCGCGCCGTGGAGCACCCGCTCGTGCAGCACCAGGGTGCCGATCCGGCGCCGCTCCATGCGGCCGAGGTGCCACGAGAATGCGAACACGACCAGCAGGCCGGCGATCAGGGCCGGGATCATCGGTACGAACACGTCCGACGGCGAGATGTGCAGTGCGGCAGCGGCGCGGGCGGTGGGACCGCCCCACGGCACGATGTTCATCGTGCCGTTGGCGAGGCCCGCGGCCACGGTGAGCACGACGGGGCTCACGCCCAGGCGCAGATACAGCGGCAGGAGCGCCGACGTGGTGATGATGAACGTCGTGGAGCCGTCGCCGTCGAGGGAGACGATGGCTGCCAGCACGGCGGTGCCGACCACGAGCTTCGCCGGGTCCTCACCGACCATCCGCAGCACGATCTTGACGATCGGGTCGAACAGCCCGACATCGATCATGATGCCGAAGAAGACGATCGCGAAGAACAGCATCGCCGCGGTGGGTGCGAGATCCTTGATCCCGCCCGTGATCATCGTGCCGATCCCGGTACCGGCCCCGGCCGACAGGCCGAACACCACCGGCACCGCGATCAGTGCGACGACCGGCGTCGCGCGTTTGGTCATGATGAGGGCCATGAACACGACCACCATCGAAAGTCCTAGAGCAACCAACATGTCGCACTCCTCGTGGGGTGAATCAGGTAACAGTGGAAGGATCCGGGTGATGGCCGCCACGGTCCATCTTGTACGAATTAGTCGCGGTTTTAGGCGTTTTGCGCTGAGTTGCCTCGGTTCTCGAGAACGTTGAAGTGGTGAAGCGTCGATGTGCTAGCGGTAACCTCGGTGTGGTGCGCAGACAGGTGTCGAGGACGAGGACGGGGCTGGTCGGCATGACGGTGGTGCTGACGCTGGTGGGGGCGTGTTCCCGGCCCGCACCGGCGCCCCCGCTCCCGCCGACCAGCGCGCCGCTGGCCACCCCCGTGTCGGCGCCCGCGCTCGCCGGGCGCGGCCAGGTGGTCGACGCGCAGCGGGCGACCGTGCCCGGCACGGGTGATGCGCAGGTCGTGGTCTATCGCTCGACCAACGGCACCGATGGGGCGCCCACGCAGGTCTCGGGCGTGTTCGTGACGCCGACGGGGGCTCCGCCGGCGGGCGGCTGGCCGGTGATCGTGTACGCCCACGGCACCACCGGGCTGCCGCCGGAGTGCGGGCCGACCCTGAACCTCGGCCGGGTCAACGACTTCGGGCCGGTCGCGATGCTCGCCGCCAAGGGATACGCCGTGGCCCTGATCGACTACCAGGGCATGGGTGTCGCCGGCCGGCAGCAGGGCGCGACGGCGGCCGACCCCACGATCCCGTACCTGGAGCCGCGGTCGGCGGCGTACGACGTGATCGATGCGGTCCGGGCCATGCAGCACCTGCATCCGGGCCAGGTCTCGTCGAGGTGGGCCGTCGCCGGGCACTCGCAGGGCGGACAGGCCGCGTGGGCCGCCGCCGAGCTCGCGCCCACGTACGGCACCGGCCTCACGCTGGTCGCCGCGATGTCCCAGGCGCCGGTGCTCGATCTACGCACGCTCGGCTACGACGACGGCCGGATCGATAACGACCAGGCGTGGTTCCTGCCGACCCTCATCACCGGCGTGGCCGACTCCCGGCCCGAGATGAATCGGTGGAACTACCTGCGCGGCTCGGTGCGCGCGAACCTCCCGACCCTGATCAACTGGTGCGACCCGGCCGTCAAGGCGAAGCAGACGGCCGTCGAGTCGGCGATGACGCACCAGGAGCTACTGCCCGCGACCCGACGCGACGCGGAGTTGCTGCAGACCGCTCTGACGCAGTATTCGCTGCCGCAGCGGCGCATCGCGGTGCCGGTGTATGTGGCGCAGGGCAGCAAGGACCCGTTGGTGCTACCTCAGTCCACCCGGACCGCCGTACGTCAGGCCTGTGCACTCGGCGACCGGGTGCACCTGACGGTGCTGGTCGGCAAGGGCCACGACATCGGCGGCGACATGGGCGGCTACGACTGGCTCTACGACCGGTTCGCGGGCAAGCCGGACGATGCGGTGTGCTCGGCCGGCTGAGCCTCCCAGGTGACGGTGCCCCCGTGCGGTCCTGGACTACAGCACCCCGTGCAGCGGGGGCGCCGCGCCCTGCAGGGTGTTGCGGCCCAGGTGCCACACCTTGAAGCGGACGGGGTCGTGCAGCGTGTGCGTCCGAGCGTCGCGCCAGAACCGATGAAGATCGAGATCCTCTCCGGCGCTGCGGGTCCCGCTCACCTCGAACAGTGCGGACGACACCTCGGTCGCCGCTCGGTCCGCGAGCACCTTCGCGGTGGCCACCGCCAGGGAGGCCTCCTGCGCGGATTCGGTTCCGGGCCCATCGAATACGGTGTCGACGGCATGCCCCGCGGCCTGGAGGGCGGCCTCGGCGGCGCGCACTGTCACCGTCAGCTCGCCGAACCGCTGGATCACCAGCGGGTCCGCATCGGCGCGGTCGACGCCGGCCTCGAACCACGGGCGCGACTTCGTGCGCACGAATTCCGCTGCCGCGTCGAGTGCTCCGCGCGCGATGCCCGCGTCGATCGCCACGTGCAGCAGCTGCGCGAACGCACCGTAGCCGGTCGGCTCGGACAGCGCGGGGGACCGGGGCACCACCGCATCGGGCGCTACGAGGACACAGTCGAAACGCACGGTGCCGCTGCCGGTGGTGCGCTGCCCCATACCGTTCCAGTCGTCGACGACGGTGACGCCGGGCGCGTCGGCCGGGACGAACGCGATCACCTGCTCGCCGCCGTCGGCTCCCGGGGCATCGGTGCTGCGCGCCAGGACCGCGAGCGTGTCCGCGAACAGTGAACCGGTGCAGTAGAACTTCTCGCCGTCGAGACGCAACGCACCGTCAGCGCCGGGCGCGAGGGTCGTCGCGACGTCGGCGACGGTCCGCCCGCCGCGCTCGGATTGCGCGTTAGCGATCCGCCCGCCCGCGAGCACGCCGGCGAAGTACCGCGCCTGCTGCTCCTCCGTGCCGCCGAAGCGGAGCACGTTGAGGTACACGAAGTGGCTGTGCGGGATCTGGGCGATCGACGGATCCGCGGCGGCGAGGCGGCGCACCACCTCGGCCAGGATCGACGGCGGCAGGTCTGCACCGCCGAATCGAGCCGGCACCGTCGCCGCCAGCAGCCCGCTGGCCGACAGCTCGTCGATCTCGGCGAACGGAAGCCGGCGGTCGCGGTCCCGCGCGGTCGCGCCCGCGGCGAACCGTCCCGCGAGTTCGGTGGCGGCGGAAAGGGCCTCGTCGGCGGAGGCGATGACGCGGGCGGGGGCGGCGAGCGACGTCACACGAGGGCCCGGCCACGTTCGGCCTCGACGCTGCGGCTCGCCTCGATCTCCCGCACCAGGGGCAGCACCTTCTCGCCGAAGTACTCGATCTCCTCCTGGAAGTGCAGGAAGCCGCCCAGGATCAGGTCCACGCCGAGCTCTTTGTAGGCGACGATGCGCTCGGCCACCTGCTCGGGCGTGCCGATCAGCTGCGTGCGGAAGCCGTCGTTGTACTGCACCAGGTCCTCGAAGGTCGAGTCGGCCCACATACCCTTACCGTCGGCGGCCGACTTGCCGGCCTGCTGCACCGCGTCCCGGAACCCCTCGACGGCAGGCTTGTTCGCCTTCTCGACGATCTCTCGCAGCGTCTCCTTCGCCTCTTTCTCGGAGTCCCGCGCGATGATGAATCCGTTGAGGCCGAACTTCACCTCGCGCTCGGCGTTGCGGGCGATGCGGCGCAGGTCGTCGAGCTGATCGGTGACACCGTCGAAGTCCTTGCCGTTGGAGAAGTACCAGTCGGCGTAGTTGCCGCCGTTGATCCGGGCCGCGGTGGAGTTACCGCCCTGGAACAGCTCGGGATTCGGGCGCTCGGGCGTGTTGAGCGGCTTCGGCTTGAGCGTGAAGTCGCGGATCCGGTAGAAGTCGCCGGCGAACTCGACGTGGTCCTCGGTCCAGATCTTCCGAATGACCTGGAGGAACTCGGCGCTGCGGCGGTATCGCTCGTCGTGCTCGAGCCACGGCTCGCCGAGGGCGCGGAACTCTCCTGCGAACCAGCCCGAGACGACATTGATCGCGAACCGGCCGCCCGACAGATGGTCGGCGGTGGCGCCGAACTTCGCGAGGACGGCGGGGTGCCACAGGCCCGGGTGCACGGCGGCGATCACCTTGAGCTTCTCGGTCGCGCCGAGCAACGCGAGCGAGAACGACGTCGACTCGTGCTGGTACTCCGCGCCGTAGCTCGCCATGTACCGCACCTGCGAGAGGGCGTACTCGAAGCCGACACGCTCCGCGGTCTGGGCGAGCTTGCGGTTGTACTCGAAGTCCCAGTCGGTGCGCTGCTCGATATCGCTCGTGACCAGGCCGCCCGACACATTGGGCACCCAGTAGGCGAACTTGATCTGGTCCGCGATCCGTTCGGTGGTCATGGTGGTCTCTTCTCGTGTGGTGGGCATGAGGAATCACCCCCGGGGCGGGCCCGGGGTTCGATGGTGTCGTCGGGGGAGTGGCTTCGCGGGGTTACGACGAGGTGGGGGCCAGAGGAGCCCCGCGCTCGACCGGCGGGGCCGCGAGGAACGCGCCGCCCACCCGCTGGAACCCCTGGTCGAGGTCGGGCTCGACGAGACCCTTGCGGATGAGCGCCGGCCGCACGCCTTCGCCGAACTGGTACGCCTCCTCGAGGTGCGGGTAGCCGGACAGGATGAAGTGGTCGAGTCCGAGCGCGGCGTACTCGGCGATGAGATCGGCGACCTCCTCGTGCGAGCCGACGAGGGCCGTACCCGCGCCGCCGCGCACCAGGCCGACGCCCGACCAGAGTCCGGGGTAGATCTCCAGCGACCGTGCATCCGCGGCCTCGTCGTAGGCGAGGCCACCGCCGTGCAGTTCGCGCATGCGCCGCTGCCCGTCGGACTCGGAGCGGGCGAGGTTCGCCTGCGCGGCCCGTACCGCCTCCGGGTCGAGGTTGCTCAGCAGCCGGTTCGCCTCGGCCCATGCCTGCTCGCTGGTGTCGCGCGCGATGACGTGCAGGCGGATGCCGTACGTGAGTTCCCGCCCCTCGGCGGCGGCGAGCCCGCGGACCCAGTTCAGTTTCTCGGAGACCTGCGCGGGCGGCTCGCCCCAGGTGAGGTAGGTGTCCGCGTACTTGGCGGCGACGGTGCCGGCCGCCGGGGAACTGCCGCCGAAGAAGATCGGCGGCACCGGGTCCGGGCGGCGCGCGAGCACGCCGTTGTCGAGCTTGATGTACTCGCCGTCGAACGAGACGGGGTCCTCGGACGTCCACAGCCGGTTGCTCACGTCGAGGTACTCACCGCAGCGCGCGTAGCGCTGTTCCTTGCTGAGGTAGTCCCCGAACGCGCGCTGCTCGGACGGCTCACCGCCGGTGACCACGTTGAGCAGCAGCCGGCCCTCCGACTGCCACTGGAAGGTCGCCGCCATCTGGGCCTGCAGCAGTGGGCTGATCAGTCCGGGCCGCGCCGCGACCAGGAACTTCAGCTCGTCGGTGGAGTCGATCAGCATCGCGGTGCTCAGCCAGGCGTCCTCACACCACAGCCCGGTGGGCGTCAGCACGGCCTCGAACCGGTTCTGCTCCGCTGCGTACGCGAGTTGCTTGAGGTACCTCAGATCGGCCGGGCGGTCACCGGTCATACCGCTGCCGTGCCCACCCGCCATGAGGTTGCGCGAATCGCCGTACGTGGGCAGGAACCAGTGGAAGTGCAGAGACACCCGGTGGACCTCTCGGATCAGGCACGCGCCGGCCGCATGCGTCGTGGCCAGTGTCGTCCTGGATCGCTCGCCCGGGCCAGAATTGGAATCGTGGTGCACGAAACGCGACAGCGGGTTGCGGATGGGCGCCCACCGCCCCGTCCGCAACCCGCTGGGGTCCCCCCGGGAACGGGTGCGGCCAACGGGCTCAGTGCCCGGCGCGCACCCGAGTGGGAGTGACGCGGACGATCACCCGCTGATTCCCGGGGTCGGGCTCGGTCCACGACGTGCCGCGGTACTTGTGGCACAGATCGTCGATCAGCCGGCCGGTCGGATCGTCGATGAGCTCGGCGGTGCCACGCACCTCGACGGTGTCCATCGGGTCGTCCGGCGCGATCCACGAGATGCTCACACGCGGATCGCGGTCGAGGTTGTCGGTCTTGCGCCGGCCGCGGATCGTGGAGAACACGACCGCGTCCCCGTCGGTGTGCGCCCACACCACCGTCAGCTGCGGCGAGCCGTCCGGCTGGAGGGTGGCGACGGTGGCGAGTACCGGGGCCTCGATGATGCTGCGGGCGTGGTCGGACAACGAGTCGGTCACTTCGGTTCTCCTGGCGGTCGGGCCCCGGCGCGCGGCGCGGGCCGGCGTGAGGGTGATGCAGATCGTGCTGCAGTGGCAGATCGTGCTGCAGTGGATGCCGTCGCCAGGATATCCACCGGGCGGTCGAGACGGCCGAGACGTCACGTGGATTTCGCGAGCGGCGGGCAGCCCGTCGGGTTGTTAGGTTTGATCCCGGGTGTCACCTCGAAGGCCCGAGAGCGGGCAGCTGATCACTTATCGATCGCGTCGGGTTCGAGTGCGATGCCGCGGAGTTGCACCGAACGGACCATCGACGGACGGAGTGCGAGCGGTTGACCATCGAGGATGAGAAGAGCGACATGGTGGTGTGGGCGGCGTCGAAGCTCGCCGGCGTGGCGGAGGTCGTGGTCGAGGAGGTGGTCGCGCGCATCCCCTTCTACGCCGACACGAGCACCACCGTGCCGGTGCAGGAGCTGCGCAGGTCGGTGGAGACGTTCCTCCACATGGCGGTCGACGCCGTCGCGCGCGGGCAGGCAAACGGTGTGGACCTCGCCGAGGCCCGCGAGATCGCGGGCCGGCGGGCCCGCCAGGGTGCCCCGCTACCGGAGGTGCTGCAGGTCTACCGCATCGCCTTTCGCTCGTTGTGGAAGGCGATGCTCGACCACGAACGCCTGCTCTCGCAGGAGGCGCCCGCCGCGCTCCTCGATGCGGTGACGACGCTGGTGGACGTCATGGACCAGCACGCTGTGGCGTCGACCGATGCGTACCGCGAAGTCAGCGCGTCGATGCTGGTGTTCCAGTCCCGGCGCCGGTCGGCACTCGTCGAGGCGTTGCTCACCGGGCACCCGACCCCGGATTCGGGGCCGTGGGAGGCGGCGTCGCTGCTCGGTTTCCCACCCGGCGGTCGTCACGTGGTCGTCGTCGCCGATACACCGCGGGTCGCTGAGGAGGGGCTGCCGGAGGTGGAGGAGAGGCTCGCGGAGCGGGGTATTCCGTCGGGGTGGCGCTTGACGCCCGCGCAGCAGCTCGGCGTGATCGGACTCCGCGACGAGCCGGTGGACACGGTCGTGCGTGTGCTGGAGTCGATACCCGGTGCCCGGGCCGGGGTCAGTCCGGTCTCCGACAGCGTCGTCGACGCGCCCCGATCCGCTCGGCTGGCCCAGGCCGCGCTGCAGATGATCCCGGCGCTGCGGAGTGGTGTGCACGTCTTCAGTGCCAGTCCGCTCGCGGCGCTGGTCGTGTGTTCGCCCGACGAGGGGGTCAGGCTCGCCGCCCGGGTGCTCGGTCCCGTGCTGGCGCTGCCCGCGGACGACCGCACCCTGCTGATCGACACGTTGTGGGTCTACCTGGAGCAGTCGGGATCCGCGGACAACGCGGCGCCGTTCCTGTACTGCCACCCGAACACCGTGCGCTATCGCCTGCGCCGACTGCAGGACATGACCAGCCGGCACCTGTCGAGCCCGACAGATGTGGCCGAACTCACGGCAGCCGTCTATGCCCTCCGGCTGAACCCCGGCGGTGGCGCTGCGCGCACCGGCGGCGGTGCGGTGGGGGTGCGGCCGTGAGGCACCGATACCTCCGGGCCGCGCCGCGCGTCCAGGTGTGCCCGCGTCGTCTGTCGATCCGTACAAGGCTGTCTGGGGCGGCTGACAACGGCTCGCTTCGGCCCTCGTGATGGTCCTTTCGTGCGTTAACGTGTTGGGGCGACCTTACCCCGATCGAAGGGTGTGCCCCTGTGCCTCAGTCATCCGTCGAACCGTCCTCCTGGATCATCGACGCCGTGCACTCGTCGATCGAGTTCTCGGTGCGCCGCCTGATCGTGAGCAAGGTGCGCGGCTCGTTCGAGTCGTTCTCCGGGACCATCACCGTGGGCGACGACGGTGCCGCGAAGGTCACGGCCGAGGTCGACACGGGGTCGCTGACCACCCACAACGTCAACCGCGACGCCCACCTGCGCAGCGGGGACTTCCTCGACGTGGAGGACTACCCCACGGCCACCTTCGTGTCGACCTCGGTCCTCGCCGCCGGTGACCAGCGCTACACGCTCACCGGCGACCTCACGCTCCGCGGCGTCACCAAGCCGGTGACCCTGGACGTCACGTTGTTGGGCCGCAACGCCGGGATGGGCACCGAAGAGGTGATCGGCTTCGAGGCGACCGCCCAGATCACCCGCCAGGACTTCGGCATCACCATCGATGTTCCCCTGGAGACGGGGGACAAGGTCGTCGGTGACGTCGTGTCGCTGTCGCTCGACATATCGGCGACCCGCGAAGCGGCGCGGTAGCGAGCCCGCAATGAACGAACACGTCACCGAGTCGGCCGGGGTCACCGCGATCCTCGACGCCATCGCCACGCTGACAGGCGAACAGACCGCCCGTGCCGATCGCACCGATGACGCCGGGCCGCAGGTGCGGACGACCGCCGTCGCCCTGTTCACCGCCCTCTACGGGACTCGGGACCTCGTCGCGCTGAAGAAGGCGATAGCAGAGGCGATCGCGCCGCTGGAACTGGGCGGCACGTCGTCCGAGCACCTGTCCGTCCTCGCGGAGGACGCAGCCCTCGCCGCGCTGCTCCGGCAGCAGGATGCGGGTCAGGACGTCGTCGGCGCACTCACCACGCCGTGGCGGCGCGTCCTCGGCTGACGACGATGCACCCGGCGCGCCCTACCGGAGGACGCGTCCCGACCAGAGGAGATGCGCATGGTGGTCGCGTTCGAGATCCTGCTCGTCGTCGTATCAGTGGCGATAGCGGCCTTCGCCGGGCTGGTGATCTACCACCTGCTGTACGACGGGAACGAGTGACGAGCAGAGCGGGACTACGCCCCGTCGTCGGGTGCGATCTCGTCATAGGTTCCGCCGGGGCCGGGGACGACGTCCCCCGCGAGGTCGGCCCCGACGGACTCCTCTGCGGCGAGTTGCGCGTCGGTGTCGTCCTGCGCGGCCTCCTGCGGGGTCTCCGAGAGTGACGAGATCTCCGAAGCGTCCTCTGTACCGGTGTTCTGATCGGTGGCCATGCCCTCGAAGCTAGTCACGCCCAGGGGGTGCCCAGGGCCTCGAGGCGAGGGTTCATCGCGACGACCACCGAGATTTGTTCGCGCAGACAATGATGGCGTTCAGTGCGGCCTAGGGCCTAGGTGCGCTCCTGCTCCACGTTGGGTACGACCACCATCGGGATCTGCAGGACTCGAAGCATCTTCGCGGCCGTCGTGCTCAGGAACAGGCGACGGTACATCGCCAGCCGGGACGATCCGACCATGATGAGGTCGCCGTCCTGCCAATCGATGCCGGCAGCTGCGTCCTCGATCGTCGGGCCCTCGCCCACTTCGGTCGTGACGGGGAAGCCGGCCGGCAGCGCCGCCTCAGCGGCGGCGAGTAGCGCCTGCGTGTGTGCACGGGCACGGTTGTAGCGCACCTCGTCGGCATCCGGCAGGCTCACCGGGAGCGGGTCGAGCGCGATCAGCGACACGAGGCGCAGCGGCACCGGATCCGCCTCCCCGTCCTCGCCCCTCATGGTGGCACGCGCTGCCCGGACCGCGGTGTCGAGCAGGAGCCCTGCTCCTGAACGAGTCCCGATGGCACAGGTCACCTGGCGGATCCGCGCGGTGGTGGCGAGGCGCGCGCCGCGCGGGGCCAACGCCAGCGGAACCGGCGACGAATGCAGGAGCTCGGTCGTGACCGAGCCGATCGAATGGCGGCCCAGCAGGCCGTCGCGGGCGGCGCCGACCACGATCGCCTCGACGTCGAGTCGCTCCGCCAGGTCGATCAGACCCAGTGCGAACGACTCGTCGACCACGACATGGGTCGCCGTCGCGATGTCGTCCGGCACCGTGGCCGCCGCCTCGGTGAGCCACTCCTGCGCTGCCGTCGCCACGACGTCGTCATAGCCGGCGGCGTCACCGGGTGGCACGACGGTGGCTATGTCCAGGGACGCGCCGAGGGTGCGCGCCAGTCGGATGCCCAGCGCGACGCCGTCGGCGCCGCTGTCGGTGGCCAGATAGCCGACCAGGAGTCTCATCGTGCAGCCTCTCGTATTCGCCGATTCCAGCCGAACGCGGTGGGAGCTCCTGTGCGCGTGGTGGTCTCGTCTGGCCGGCCACCTCGACCGTACGGCGGCGCCGCACGCTGTGCGACCCGATCGCGCGAGCCGGTCGCGGGCGGCCTCACCGAGGAGTGGGGGTTCTGCACAGGGATGCGTATATGTGCCGATCCGTCCACAGGCGGGCCCGCCTGGCCCCGGCACCGTCGGCCCCGCGATGCACGATGAGCACACCCGCACGGAACGGACCGGCGGGCCACGGGGGACACGAGGGGGAGACATGGCGGCGGTACGGATCTTCGCGGCAGGCAAGGTGACCACGGACCTGCGGTTCACGCAGTCGGCGAAAGGACCGGACAACGATTTCCTGTCATTCGCGATGGCGCACAACAGTGGGCGCTACCAGGACGACGGGACCTGGGTGCAGACGAGCACCCTGTGGCTCAACGTGAAGGCGTTCGGGCGCCTGGCGCGCAACGCCCGCGGGGCCGTCGCGAAGGGCCGACCGGTGGTGGTGCACGGGGAGCTGCGGCACGAGCCGTACATCGGGGCGGACGGCCAGAAGCGCAACTCGCTCGAGCTGCACGCCGACGCCATCGGCCTCAATCTTCGGCACTGCACGGCCGAGTACATGGGTTTCGGCGAGCGCACCCGCGAGGCGCTCGTGGCCGCGCCACAGGTCACGCAGCCCGATGGTGCCGGCGACCCCTTCGGCGCGCCGCCGGACACCGTCGGCGACGCCGCGCAGCCCGACGGTGCCGGGAAGCCGCCGGCGGCGGTTGGAGCGGACGAACCGCCCTTCTGAGTGCGCTCTCAGGTGGTGCTCAGGTTGCATCGGGTAGAACCGCAGGGGCTGTCGATGCTCGAAGCGGCACGGCCGGGCGCCCGAGGAACATCGGGCGAGATGGACCGCGAGGAGGGTCGATGTCGAATCTGACGTGGCTGGAAGCAGGCGTCACCGGCCTGCTGCAGGGGGTCACCGAGCTTTTCCCGGTGTCGAGCCTGGGACACAGTGTGCTGATCCCGGCGCTGGTGGGCGGGTCGTGGAAGCGCGATCTGGACATGTCCGCCGACGGGGGGCAGTACCTGTCGTTCGTCGTGGCATTGCACGTCGCCACGGCGATCGGCCTGATCGCCTACTTCTGGCGCGACTGGGTGCGGCTGATCGGGGCGTTCTTCCAGACGGTGCGAACGCGTCGCGTGGAGACCGCGGATCAGCGGCTGATCTGGCTGGTGATCCTCGCGACGATCCCGGTCGGCCTCGTCGGGATGGCGGGCGACCACTTCATGCGCGCGCACCTGGCCAAGCCGTTCCCGACGGCGGCGCTGCTGATCGTGAACGGCTTCGTGCTGCTCACCATCGAGTACATCTCCGCGCGGCGTGCGGTGTCGCACGGCAGCCACCGTCGCGCCGAGGCGCCGGCGGAGGACGAGTACGTCGACGAGCGGATCAGCGGCCCGCTGTCCGACGAGCGGCTGGCCCGCCTGAGCGTCGGCGCCGCCGTTGCGATCGGCGCGGCGCAGATCCTGGCCTT
Source organism: Tsukamurella soli (assembly GCF_039541155.1). Lineage (NCBI taxonomy): Bacteria > Bacillati > Actinomycetota > Actinomycetes > Mycobacteriales > Tsukamurellaceae > Tsukamurella > Tsukamurella soli. Next base: position 18,099 of record NZ_BAABFR010000062.1, on the reverse strand, counting down.
GGCGCCAGGAATCTCCCGGTCGGGCGTCACCACCACGGCGGGACTGTTCAAGGGCCTGTCCCGCGAGGACGCCGCGCGGTTCGCGTTCCTGCTGGCGACCCCGGTGATCCTCGCGGCGGGGGTGCTCAAGCTGCCGTCGCTGTTCGCCGACGCCGGCGGCATCTGGCCGCAGGTGCTGTTCGGTGCGGTGCTGTCCGGCGTCGGCGCCTACGTGTCGGTGCGGTTCCTGACGCGGTACTTCGCCACCCGCACGTTGCGCCCGTTCGGGTTCTACTGCATCATCGCCGGCATCGTGTCGATCGTATGGCTGCTCGCCGTCGGGGCCTGACCGGCGCCCACCGATCGCCCGCGACAGTCGGGCCGTCGGCGACTTGCGGGCGGGCGCCGGTGGCACCGGCACCGTCGGTGAGCGTCCGGACGTTCGGTGGGGCGGCGCACCGTCGGTAAGCGCCTGAAAAGAATCGCTATCGGGCCGCGTGCACGGGACCTCGATCGTCGAGTGATCGCCTGGATAGCGGAGCGGCAGCACCCGCTACGTCGCCTGGTGGACCGACCGCTGTGGTGCCGCAAGAGACCGGTCGACGCAGCAGGAGAGTTCGGCGATGAGGATTCTGCGCTGGTGCTGCATGTCCAGGCAGCGCCGCACCTCGCTCATCGGCGCGGTCCAGGGATCGATCGACAGGATCTCGGCCCCGAGTAGTGCGATCTCGGCCCCGAGTACTGCGATCTCGTTCCCGATCGCCTGTCGCGTCCCCCAGGCGGAACCCTCGTGCTGCGCGGCCCGCTCACGTGCCGGCTTTCGCAGCAGCCACCTCATGCGAGTCTCCTCGTTCCGGGCACCTAGCGGTCGCTCGGCGGGTGTATCTGCCAGCACTTCGCGAAGCCGCTGAAGGCACCTCGGGAGTCGTTGTTCGCCTGTAGGACCTGCTGGTTCACGCTGTCCTGCTCGGCGTCGTCGCGCTGTCATCGCGGCGACCGTCCTCCCTGCGTCGCATGCCCACGTCCTTGCGTGCCGACCATACCCGAACAACCATGAGTTGGTAAAAAGTTACTAAAGACGCCTTACGTTGCCGGTCGTAGCCCTGCCGCGCCTGCGTCCTTCTCGAGGGCGACGCTGGCGGATCGGCCGGGGGGTGTGTCCGGCTCCGGTGGCGGGGGTGTGGGCGAGGCGTCGAGTGGTCGTGGCCCCCCGCTAGGCTGGACCCCGTGTCATGGCGCACTTGCCCGCCCTCCGGGATGGGGGTGGGCGCTGGCGCTGTTCGCGGAAGTGTCGCGGCGGGCGGAATGGTGACATTGACGATAAGGCTAACCTAATAAGCCCAGCTAGAAGGGGGTATTGTATGGCAGAGTTCATCTACACAATGAAGAAGGTGCGCAAGGCGCACGGTGACAAGGTGATCCTGGACGACGTCACCATGGCGTTCTACCCGGGTGCCAAGATCGGCGTCGTCGGTCCCAACGGGGCGGGCAAGTCGTCGATCCTCAAGATCATGGCGGGTCTCGACCAGCCCAGCAACGGCGAGGCGTTCATCGCCCCGGGGGCCACCGTCGGCATCCTGCTGCAGGAGCCGCCGCTGGACGACACCAAGACCGTACGGCAGAACGTCGAGGAGGGCCTCGGCGAGATCAAGGTCAAGCTCGACCGGTTCAACGAGATCGCCGAGCTGATGGCCACCGACTACAGCGACGAGCTCATGGAGGAGATGGGTCGGCTGCAGGAGGATCTCGACCACGCCGACGCGTGGGACATCGACTCCCAGCTGGAGCAGGCGATGGACGCACTCCGCTGCCCCCCGCCGGACGAGCCGGTGGTCAACCTGTCGGGCGGCGAGCGCCGCCGCGTGGCGCTGTGCAAGCTGCTCCTGAGCTCACCGGACCTGCTGCTGCTCGACGAGCCCACCAACCACCTGGACGCCGAGTCCGTGCTATGGCTCGAGCAGCACCTGGCGAACTATCCCGGCGCAGTGTTGGCCGTGACCCACGACCGGTACTTCCTCGACCATGTGGCGCAGTGGATCTGCGAGGTCGACCGCGGCCAGCTGCACCCGTACGAGGGCAACTACTCGACCTACCTGGAGAAGAAGGCCGAGCGCCTCGAGGTACAGGGTAAGAAGGACCAGAAGCTCCAGAAGCGCCTCAAGGAGGAGCTCGACTGGGTCCGGTCCGGTGCCAAGGCGCGGCAGACCAAGAACAAGGCGCGTCTGGCCCGGTACGACGAGATGGCGGCCGAGGCCGAGAAGCATCGCAAGTTGGACTTCGATGAGATCCAGATCCCCACGCCGCCGCGCCTGGGCAACGTGGTCGTCGAGGTGTCGCATCTGGACAAGGGGTTCGGGGAGCGGGTCCTGATCAAGGACCTGTCGTTCACGCTTCCGCGCAACGGCATCGTGGGCGTCATCGGCCCCAACGGCGTCGGCAAGACCACGCTGTTCAAGACGATCGTCGGACTCGAGCAGCCCAACTCCGGCGACGTCAAGGTGGGTGAGACCGTGAAGCTGAGCTACGTCGACCAGAACCGCGCGAACATCGACCCGAAGAAGACGGTCTTCCAGGTGGTGTCGGACGGGCTGGATCACATCACCGTCGGTCAGAACGAGATGCCGTCCCGGGCGTACGTGTCGGCGTTCGGCTTCAAGGGGCCGGATCAGCAGAAGCCGGCCGAGGTCCTGTCGGGCGGCGAGCGGAACCGGCTCAACCTCGCGCTCACCCTCAAGGAGGGAGGCAACCTGATCCTGCTCGACGAGCCGACCAACGACCTCGACGTGGAGACCCTGAGCTCGCTCGAGCACGCGCTGCAGGAGTTCCCCGGCTGCGCCGTGGTGATCTCCCACGATCGGTGGTTCCTCGACCGCACCTGCACGCATATCCTCGCGTGGGAAGGCAACGTCTCCGAGGGGCAGTGGTTCTGGTTCGAGGGCAACTTCGAGGCGTACGAGGCCAACAAGGTGGAGCGGCTCGGCGCCGACGCGGCGCGCCCGCATCGGGTTACCCACCGGAAACTTACGCGAGACTGATGACGTGCCGGGCGCCGGTGGCTAGTGTTGCGGAGGGGTTAACAGCCCCATTCCTGCAGCACAGGCCACCGCGCCCGGGCACCCTCCGCGGCGGAGGTCGGCGACTACGCCTCAAGAGGATGTGACCACGCGATGTCCGCGCGCACCGAGTCCGAATCCACCGGAGCCACCCTCGCCGGTGGCGCGCCGCAGTCCGGCACCAGCGGCGGCGAGCCCGCCCTGATCGAGGAGGTGTACCTCCGCGGCAGCGATCTGGCCGGAACCGAGTTCGGTGCGGCCGTCACGTCTGCGCACCTGTCCCTGGCGGCCCGCCGCGCACCCGGTCAGCTCCTGGTTCGGGCCTACCGGACCGACGATCCGGTGGGCCCCGCGCTCCAGGTGGTCGTCGACGACATGCCGCTGCTGGTCGCGACCGTGTCCGACGCCGCCCGCGAGTCCGGCGGCACCGTTGTCGACATCCTGCATCCGCTCCTCACGGTCACCCGCGCTGCGGACGGCGCGCTGGTGTCCGCGGGGCCGGACCGGCTCACCGACGCCGCCGCTCCCGACGGGGAGCTGCGCGAGTCCTGGATCCACGTCCGGCTCGGCGCCGACACCGACGCCCCCCTGCTGGACGCCGTCACCGCGGCCGTCACCGTCGCCCTCGAACGGGTCGCCCGCGTGCAGCAGGACGCGCAGTTGCTGGCGGCGCGGTTCGCGGCCGCCACGGCCCAGGCAGCGCACGAGCCGCTCGGCCAGGCCCCCGCCGACCTGATGACCTGGCTCGCGCAGGGCCACGGAAAACTGATCGGCCACCTGGGTACAGCGGTCGACGGGGACGGCGGCTCGCTCGGCGTCCTGCGGGTGCCGGCATTGGCCTCGCTGGCGCGGGACGCGGTCGCCGCCGCGGCACCCGCCACGCCCGGCGAGCTCGCGATCGTCGAGCTCGCGGACCCGCTCGGCATCGAGACCGCCGGTGCGCCGTTCCTGTTGCTGCTGCGACCCGCCGACAGTGGCGAGGTGGCATGCTTCGCGCTCGCGCTGACGGTGCTCGGCCAACACGCCAACGTGCTCGACATCCCGCTGGTGTCGGCCAAGGTCAGCGGGGTGTTCGCGGAGCTCGGGCTGACCCAGGCGAGTTTCACCGGACAGACTGTGCTCGAGTTCATCCAGACCTACCCCCGCCTCGACCTGCTGGTCGAGAGCGAGCCCACGCTGGCTCGCACGTTCGCGTCGCTGCGGGACCTGCGCACGAGCCACGACCTACGGTTGTTTCTGCACGAGGACCCGCTCGGCCGCTTCGTCACCGCGCTGGTCTACCTCCCGCGCGACCGCTACAACTCGCGGGCACGGGGGCGCCTGGCCACGGTGTTGGCGGAACAGACCGGCCTGCACGCCGACCGGTTCACGGCTCGCGTCACCGAATCCGCCACGGCCACGATCCAGTTCACGCTGATCCCGGACGGCGGGAATCCACTGCCCGCGCTGGGAGAGGCGGAGCAGGCTCGGCTCGAGGAACTGCTCGCCGTCACCAGCCGCACGTGGGACGAGGATCTGGCGGAGCTGGCGGGCGCGTCCGACGCGGACTCGGCGCTGCTGACACGGTACGCGGGCGGGATCTCGGCGAACTACAAGGAGGACATGAGCGCCCGGCGCGGTCTGGACGACCTCGCGCGGATCGACGCGCTGGGGCCCGGCGGTGTCGACCTCAACTTCTACGAGTCGGGCGATGGCCTCCGGTTCACGATGTACCTCGCGGGCGGTTCCGTCAGTCTGTCGAAGATCCTGCCGCTGCTGCAGTCGCTGGGTGTGGAGGTATTGGACGAGCGTCCCTACAGTCTCCATCGGCCCGACGGGATCGACTGCGCAGTATACGATTTCGGCCTGGGTATTCCACCATCACTGCAGCTTGCCACCCGGGCCGGCCTCGCCGGCGACGAAGCCGATGCGCGCGTCGGCGACCTGCGTCGCCTGGCCGCCGACGGACTCCTCGCGATGTGGGAGGGGCGTGCCGAGGTCGACAGCTTCAATGAGCTGATCCTCTCGGCGGGCCTGGACTGGCGACAGGTGGCGCTGCTGCGTGCAGTCGCGATGTATCTGCGGCAGTGCGGATTCGCCTACACGCGCGGACACATCGCGCAGGTGCTGCTGGCCCACCGCGCAGCGGCGACCACGCTCGTCGAGTTGTTCACCGCGACGTTCGACCCCGACCGCGTCACTCGTGAGCCGGGCGCGAGAACCGCCGATCCCTCGGCCGTCGCCGCCGCCACCGAGCGGATCGCGGCGCAACTCGCGGCCGTCACCAGTCTCGACAGCGACCGCGTGCTGCGTGCCTACCTGCACGTGGTGCAGGCGATGGTGCGCACCAACTACTTCCGGCGGGACGCCGACGGGTCGCCCCGCGCGGTGCTGTCGTTCAAGCTCGAGCCCGAGCAGATCCCCGAGGCGCCCAAGCCGCGGCCGCGGTTCGAGATCTTCGTGTATTCGCCGCGGGTCGAGGGTGTGCACCTGCGGTTCGGGATGGTCGCGCGCGGCGGCCTGCGCTGGTCCGATCGGCGTGAGGACTTCCGCACCGAGATCCTGGGCCTGGTCAAGGCGCAGGCGGTCAAGAACGCGGTGATCGTCCCCGTCGGCGCCAAGGGCGGGTTCGTGCTCAAGCGGCCGCCGGCCCCGACCGGCGACGCGGCCGCCGACCGCGACGCGCAGCGCGCCGAGGGCGTCGCCTGCTACCGATTGTTCATCGCGTCGTTGCTGGACGTCACCGACAACCTGGGCGCAGACGGGGCGGTGCTGCCGCCCGAGCGGGTGGTGCGGCTCGACGGCGACGACACGTACCTCGTGGTCGCCGCAGACAAGGGCACCGCGACGTTCTCGGATATCGCCAATGACGTGGCGCACGGCTATTCGTTCTGGCTGGGCGATGCATTCGCGTCCGGTGGCTCCGAGGGGTACGACCACAAGGCGATGGGCATCACCGCCCGCGGCGCGTGGGAGTCGGTCAAGATGCACTTCCGCGAGATGGGCCACGACACCCAGACCGAGGACTTCACAGTGGTCGGCGTCGGCGACATGAGCGGCGACGTGTTCGGCAACGGGATGCTGCTGTCCGAGCACATCCGCCTGGTGGCGGCGTTCGACCACCGGCACGTCTTCATCGACCCCACCCCGGACGCCGCGGCCGGATTCGCCGAGCGCGCACGGATGTTCGCGCTGCCGCGGTCGTCGTGGGCCGACTACGACACCAGCCTGATCAGCGCGGGTGGGGGCGTGTTCAGCCGGGAGCAGAAGTCGGTGATCATCACGCCGAACATGCGCGCTGCGCTCGGCATCGACGAGACGATCACCGAGATGAGCCCACCGGAGCTGATCCACGCCGTGCTGTTGGCCCCTGTCGACCTGCTCTGGAACGGCGGCATCGGCACCTACGTGAAGGCGTCCGCGGAATCCGATGCGGCGGTGGGCGATCGCGCCAACGACGCCATCCGTGTGGACGGCGACCAGCTGCGCGTCAAGGTGATCGGCGAGGGTGGCAACCTGGGCGTCACCGCGCTGGGCCGGATCGAGTTCGCTCGCGGCGGTGGCCGCGTGAACACGGACGCGATGGACAACTCGGCCGGCGTCGACTGCTCGGACCACGAGGTGAACATCAAGATCCTGGTGGACCGGCAGATATCCTCGGGCGCACTGGATCCCGCCGAGCGGCACGACCTGCTGGTGTCGATGACCGACGACGTCGCCGCGCTGGTGCTGGACGACAACGTGAGCCAGAACTCCGAGCTGAGCGTGTCGCGGACGCAGGCGCACGCCTTAGCGGAGGTGCACGGGCGGATGCTGCTGTGGCTGTCCACCCGCCACGGCGTCGACCTGAAGCTCGAGGCGCTGCCCACCCCGGCCGAGCTGGGGCGCCGCCGCGCGGCCGGCGGCGGGCTGACCTCGCCGGAACTGTGCAACCTGATGGCGCACGTCAAGCTGGTGCTCAAGGGTGAGCTGCTCGCCGGTGACCTACCGGACAGCGACGTGCTGGTGGGGCGACTGCTGTCGTACTTCCCGGCGGCGCTGCGTGACCGCGCGGGCGACGCGATCACCTCCCACCCGCTGCGCCGCGAGATCGTGGCCACGATGGTGGCCAACTCGGTGGTGGACGACGGTGGCCTCACCTACGCGTTCCGGCTCGAGGAGGAGACCGGGGCCCGCGCCGAGGACGCCGTCCGCGCGTTCGTCGCGGCGACTGAGATCTTCGACCTGCACGCGCTGTGGGCGGGAATCAAGGCCCTTGGGGTGTCGTCGCAGACCGAGAACGCGCTGCTTGTGGAGAGCCGCCGGATCCTCGATCGCGCCGCGCGGTGGCTACTGGCCAACCGGCCCCAGCCCATCGCGATCGGCGCCGAGGTGAGCCGTTACTCCGACCCCGTGCGCGAGTTGATCCGCAAGATGCCGACGTTCGATATCGAGCTCGACGAGCGCGATCGCGCCGGGATCGAGGCGGCGGTGGCCGACGGGGTACCCCGGGACCTGGCGTACCGCGTGTACTCGATGCTCAACCGCTTCAGCATGCTCGACATCGCCGACATCGCCGACATCACCGACCGGCAGTTCGACGAGACCGGCGAGCTGTACTTCGCGCTGCAGCGCCGGCTGCACATCATCGAGATCCTCGCCGCGGTCACGGAACTGCCGCGGGAGGGCCGATGGGGCGAGATGGCCCGTCTGGCGCTGCGCGACGACGTGTACGGCGCGGTGCGGCGGCTCGCCGTGGTGGTCCTGGAGATGACCGATCCCGAGGACACCACCGACGAGAAGATCGCTGAGTGGGAGGCGCGCAACGCCAATCGGCTCGGGCGCGTGCGCGGGCTGCTCACCGAGATCCTGGACCAGGCGATCGAGAACGAGTCCAGCCTGTCGGTGGCGACCCGCGCGCTGCGATCGCTCATCCGGTAGGTCACCGGGCCCGGTATCGAGTCGGGCGGCGCGACTAGTGTCTACGCCGTGGAACTCGATACCGGGCACAGCTTCACTGCGGTGGGGATCAGGGGGCGGCGTACGCCTCGTGGCCTCGTGGTACCTGTCGACGTCCGCTGGTCGGATATGGACGCCTACCAGCACATCAACAACGCGCGGATGGTGACCCTTCTCGAGGAGGCGCGCATCCCGTTGCTGTTCGCCCCCGACGCACCCACCAAGCCGCTGGAGGCGGGCCTGCTGGTCGCGCGGCTCGAGGTCGACTACAAGGGCCAACTGCGGCACCAGGACTCGCCGCTCCAGGTGACGCTGTCGACCGCCCGGGTGCGCGCGGCGGACTTCGTCGTCCAGCACGAGGTGCGTGGTGTGGACGACGACCCCGATGCGGCCCCGGCAGTGCTCGCCACCGTCCGGCTGGCTGCGTTCGACGTCGAGAATCAGCGGGTGCACCGCCTCTCAGCCGAGCAGCGCGCATATCTGAAGGACTTCCAGCCGGAGCCGGCCCCCGCGTGAGCGAGCGATACCTGCGCATCGACGGGTCCGGCCGCGGCGACCTGACAGCGTTCCTGGGCCGACTGCTGCGGACCGACGAGTCCGCGGTCGTGCGGGTGCGCCGCCGCACGCCTGACGCGGTGGAGGTTTGGGGGACAACGGGTTTCGGCGTGCTCGTGGTGCGGGTGCTGCCCGGCACCGTCGCCCCGGACTCGCTGGTGGCCTCCGGGGGGACGCTGCACGAGTCGCTCCGCGCGGGGGACGCCGAGCTCGACACCGGCTACGCGATGGACTCCGCGTGGCGTGGCGCGTTGCCGCCCGCGGACGGCTTCCTACTGGTCGACACCGTCCCGGCGGCGGTGCTCCGCGGGATCGCGGAGCGTGGCGCGGAGATGGGACGCGAGGTGTCCGGCCCGGCGGGCCCGCCACCGTCGTTGCTCGCCTCGCACGTCCTGCATGTGGACGACGGTGCCGGGCTCAGCGTCGACATCGAGCTGCGGACCGCCTTCGCGCTCGAGGCGATGGGGTTCGCCGGCGACGGCGCCGACGAGCCGGTCCGCGTGCGCGCGACCGCAACCTGGCTGCGCCTCGACGCGCGATTCGGCTCGCTGTATCAGCGCGCCGTCACCGGTCCGCGGCTGCTGGTCTGAGCTCGTGCGCCGGGCGCACTTCCCGCGGCCGGAAAGGTGCCGGTGCGGCGGGCCGGCCGCGGAAGCGCATTCTGGCCGCGTGAGCCGGCCGCCGGCTGCTCATCCGGAGCAGGCCTCGAACAGGCTCACACCAGCCAGCAGGCGGTGTCCGGCGCCAGCCTTCCGTCGACCAGCGGCGCGCTGGACAGCAGCAGCTCACCGCCGGGCAGCGCGACGGCCTCGTCCGACGCGTTGAGCACGCAGGTCAGACGCCCGCCGATCCGTCGGAACGCCAGGCAGCCGACCGGTGCGCCGTACCACTCGACCGTGTCGCCGCGGAACTCCGGGCGCGTCTTCCGCAGCTCGATCGCCGTGCGGTACAGCGTCACCGTCGAGCTCAGGTCCTCGAGCTCCGCCTCGGCCGTCAGGTCGGCCCAATCGCCGGGCATCGGCAGCCAGGTGTCGGGGTTCTCCGAGAACCCGTACGCCGGTGTGGTGCCCTCCCACGGCAGCGGTACCCGGCAGCCGTCGCGGCCGCGCTCGGTGTGCCCCGATCGCTTCCACACGGGATCCGTGAGCGCCTCGTCCGGCAGGTCGACGTTGGGAAGTCCCAGCTCGGCGCCGTTGTAGATGAACGTCGTGCCGGGCAGCGCCAGCTCGACGAGCAGCATCGCCCGGGCCCGGGCAAGACCGACCTCGGGCGTCGCACCGGCGTCCACGCCGTACCGCGTGACCTCCCGCTCGACGTCGTGGTTCGACAGCGTCCACGTGGCGACACCGTTCACCGACTCGACCGCCGAGAGCGAGTTCTCGATCGCCTCGCGGAACTCGGTGGCCCCCCACTTCGCCTCCGCCAGGCGGAAGTTGAACCCGAGGTGGAGCTCGTCGGGGCGGATGTACTCGGCGAACTTCTCGTTGTCGCGCACCCACACCTCGCCGACGGTGACCCGGCCTGGGTATTCGTCCATCACGGCGCGCAGCCGCCGGTGGATCGCGTGCACGCCGGCATTGTTGAACCGCAGATCGTCGTCGTCGTTGACCAGCAACTCGTTGTGGGTGATCTCCATGTCCGGCAGACCCTCGGGCTTCGCCATACCGTGCGCCACGTCGATCCGGAAGCCGTCCACGCCGCGGTCCAACCAGAACCGCAGGGTCTTCGCGAGGTCCTCGAAGACCTCCTCGTCGTCCCAGTTCAGATCGGGTTGCTCGGGCGCGAACAGGTGCAGGTACCACTGGCCGGGCGTGCCGTCGGGCTCCGTGATCCGGTGCCAGGCGGGACCGCCGAACACGCTGGGCCAGTTGTTGGGCGGCTCGGCACCATCGGGCCCGCGGCCATCGCGGAAGATGTATCGCACCCGTTCTCGGCTGCCGGGCGCGGCCTGCAGCGCGGCCTGAAACCACGGGTGCTGGTCGGACGTGTGGTTGGGCACCAGGTCCATCGTCACCCGCATGTCGCGGCTGTGTGCCTCGGCGAGCAGCTCGTCCATGTCCGCGAGGGTGCCGAACAACGGGTCGATGTCCCGCGGGTCCGCCACGTCGTAGCCGTGGTCGGCCATCGGCGAGACCATGACCGGCGAGAGCCACAACGCGTCGACGCCCAACAGCTCGAGGTACCCCAGGCGGGAGGTGATCCCGCCCAGGTCACCGACGCCGTCGCCGTTCGAGTCCGCGAACGACCGCGGGTAGACCTGATAGAAGATCGCGTCCCGCCACCACGGCTTCGACTCGGCCATCACACTCCCTGTTCTCGACACGTTCTGCTGCTGGGCGGCACGGTGCGTCGCCGCCCGGACCTCACAGTGCGGCGTTCACCATGGACTGCGCCGCCATCTCACAGTAGGCGGTCAGCTCCGCGCGGTGCGCGGCATCCAGGCGGTCGTCGCCGATCGACGCGATGGCGATGTGCATGCACCGCAACCACGCGTCCCGCTCGACGGGGGTGATCCGGAACGGTATGTGCCGCATACGCAGCCGCGGATGCCCGCGCAGTTCGGAGTAGGTGCGCGGGCCGCCCCAGTACTGCTCGAAGAACATGCGCAGCCGGTGCTCCGCGGGACCGAGGTCCTCCTCGGGGTACAGCGGGCGGAGCAACTCGTCCGTCGCCACCTCCTGGTAGAACCGGTGGATCAGGTCACCGAACGTGTCGGCGCCGCCGACCTCGTCGTAGAACGTGCTCACGCCGCCAGTCTCCCACCCGTTGACCTGGCACGACGACCAGGGGCGGTGTCCAGACATAGTGGTAAAATCCAGCCATGGCTCAGGGTGCGTTCAGCCGCCGGCGCCCGCGCGAGTCCGACGGTACGTCCCCCTCGGAGCTGGCGGTGTTCGAGGCCACCGAGCGGTTGCTGTCCGAGACCTCCCTGCAGTCGCTCACCGTCGCCCAGATAATCGAGCGTGCCAAGCTGTCGCGCGCGAACTTCTACCACTACTTCGCGAACAAGTACAGCGTCCTCGTGGCCATGCTGGGCCGGCTGTTCGAGGAGTCCTACTCCGACGACGCGCCGTGGAACGCGGCGGATCCGACCGGAGCCCGCGCGATAGGTGACCGCCTCGACCACACGCTCGGGATGTGGTCCAAGCACGGCGCGGTGATCTGCGCCGTCGTCGAGCACATGCACAGCCGGCCGGTGGTCGCGGAGGCGTGGCAGTTCACCTCCGCCCGGTTCGTCGCCGCGATCCGCGAGCAGATCGTGTACGAGCGGGAGAGCGGGGGCGCCCCCGACGGCCCCGCACCCGCTCTGCTTGCGGCGATGCTGGTATCCGGCGCCGAGCGCGCCTTCTACGTGAGTGCGCGGGGCCTCGATCCGCTGCTGAAGTCCCCGACCGACGTCGTCGAGCCACTCGTCGCACTCGCCGAGGCGGCCGTCCTCGGTTCACGCGGCCGCCGCGCGCCGAACGGTCTGGTGTCCGGCGCCGTGGGAGGCTCGCTCGCCCGGGTGCCCGCGAGCGGGACCGCGCCGGCCGCCGCACGGCTCGGACCGCAGGCGGACGGCGTCGACTCCGACACGTCGCGTGGGATCCTCGGCGCGATGGCCGCCCTGCTGGAGGCGTCACCGCTCGCCGAGATCAGCGTCGCCAGGATACTCGACCGCGCCGGTACCTCGCGTGCGTCGTTCTACTTCTACTTCCGGAGCAAGGAGGACGCGTTCGTCGCCCTCTTCCGATCGGTCGCCGACGTCCTCGTGGACGCCGTCGCGAGCCTTGCGTGCATCGATGTCACCGACGAGGCGGCGTTCATCGCGGCGGTCCGAGGCCGGCGCATCGCCGACGTGCTCAGCGGCGCGGTCATCCGTAATGCCGTGCACGTGTGGCCCCGGCTGCCGGAGCTGCGCACCGCGTACCTGCAGGCGCTCTCCCGCATGGCGGACGTTTTCACCACCCTCGTCGAGGCTGCGCGCGCCGAGCGGCAGGCCACCGTCGCCCCGGGCTCGGTCTCTGCTGCTCTCCAGGTCACCCCGATCGTCGACGAGCCACCCGCGGCCCCGTACGCCGCGACGCTCGTGTGGACCATCGAGCGGACGGTGGCGGGCGCCTTCGCGGGCGAGGCGTACCTGAGCGACCTCGACGCCGTCGTCGACGTGGCGCCGCGGGTGCTCTACGCCGCGCTGTTCGCCACCCGCTGACCCCGGCTCCGGGAACGTCCCAGCGGCGTCGTTGTCGCCGGCGCTACACAGTGTTCACGTGTGCGTAGAGCGTGTTGCCGCAGAATTGGCGTGCAAGTGGCCGTCCGTCGTGGTGCACTACTTAGGGCGCCCGGGGCAGCCGGGCGCGATGGATCAGTGCCCGGGAGTGATCGGGCGCCCGACGACGGGTTGGTGATGATGAACCGGACGACCGGAGCCGGCACCGCCACGGTGACCGCCATCGACAGCCACGTCGACACGCGCAATGTCTGGGGCAAGCACCGGGTGCTGCTGCTGAATGCGACATACGAGCCACTCACCGCGATATCCATGCGGAGGGCGATAGTCCTCATGCTCAGGGATAGGGCCGATGTGGTCCACGACGATCCGAACGGTCCGCTGGTGCATTCAGCGGACCGTTCGCTGTCTGTGCCGTCGGTGATCCGGCTGCGGACGTACGTGCGGGTGCCGTACCGGGCGACGGTACCGATGACGCGGGCTGCGCTGATGCACCGCGACCGGTTCCGCTGCGGGTACTGCGGTGGCAAGGCCGACACCATCGATCACGTGCAACCGCGGTCTCGTGGCGGCGGTCATTCGTGGGAGAACTGTGTCGCGTGCTGCGCCTCGTGTAACCACCGGAAGGCGGATCGCCTGCTGTCCGAACTGGGCTGGAAGCTGCGGGTCGAACCGCGTGCCCCGCAGGGTCGGCATTGGCGCCTGCTGTCGACGATCAAAGACGTGCACCCGACCTGGTGCCAGTATCTCGATATGGGTGCGGCATAGGCTAAGTTAGGTGCACTGGGTCGACTACACGCGGTAGGAGACCGAGGGTTGACCCGGTCGAGCGGTCGGGCGAGTCCGAGCGAGAAAGGGCGAGTGGGTGAGCGCACTCAACATCGTCGGGACGATCGTGGTGGTGGTGACCATTCTGGTGGTCATCGCGGTCGTCGTCTCGATGGCCACTGGGCGTAACCAGAAGTACAAGCAGCCCGGCGAGTACCGGCTGGGTGACCCGTGGACGCGGGACCCTCTGCTGTTCAGTGCGGTCGACGAGGCGCCCATCGCGCCTCACGGCGAGCATCTCGACGCCGACGCGAACCTGATCGGAGGTGCCGCTCGTGGCAAGTGGTGATCATCAGACCGTAGCGATTCCCGCCGGCTCGCTGCCTATGGGTTCGGCGATCACGTCGAGCGGGCGGATCTCCGCGGCGCGTCGCCCGGAGTCCGAGCCCGTCCTCCCGCCCTTCCGCCGCGACGAGCTGGTCGCGCTCGATGAGGCCCTGATCCGTGCCACCCGCGACGCGGGCGCCCGATTCTCGGTATACATCGGCGACCTCGGCACGGACGCCTTCGCGGGCGCCGAGGCCGTGCTGCACAGCGTGCCGGAGCCCGAGTACGCCGTGTTGATCGCCGTGTCGCCCAACACCAAGGACATCGTGGTGCTGACCGGGACCAAGGTCGAGTACAAGCTGGGCGACAAGGTCGCTCAGTTGGGCGTGACCGCCGCGATCCCGCCGTTCCAGCGTGGCGAGCTGATCGACGGCCTCATCGCCGCCCTCCGCGTCATGTCCGCGGCTGTGAAGCCGCCCACGGCGTAGATCCACCGAATCGACGTCGAAGCCCGCCCGGATTCCGTCCGGGCGGGCTTCGACGTCTCTTGGCCGTGCCGGGGGCTAATGTCCAGGGAATGGCGAGGGGCGAGTCGGCTGGGCAGTGCGAGGCGGGCGACCGGGGTGACGGTGCGGGGGTTGTGGTGGGCGAGCCGACGGCCGCCGTCGAGCCGGAGCCGACGGGCGACGGCCGGCCGGACGGGCAGGCCCGACGCGTGGTGCGGGTAGGCCCGGCGCGGAAGGCGCGGGCGGAGATGACGGCCGCGGAGCGCGCCGCGAGCAGATGGTGGCAACGGAACTACACCTGCACCGGCACGGCAGTCGGGTTGGTGCTCCTGTGGCTGTCCCTGACGCCGTCGCTGCTGCCGCGTGGCCCACTGTTCCAGGGGCTCGTCAGCGGCAGCGCGGGGGCGATCGGCTACGGCCTCGGGGTGTTCGCGGTGTGGCTCGTGCAGTACCTGCGTTCGAAGGATTCGACGCCCCCGCCGCCGCACACGGCCTGGATGATCGTGTTCGTGGCCGGGCTGATCGGCACCGTCGGCATGATCGTGTGGTTCGACCGTTGGCAGCGCGAGGTGCGGGACCTGATGGGCGTCCCGCACCTCGTGTGGCACGACTATCCGCTGATCGCAGCACTCAGCCTGGTGGTTCTGTTCGCGCTGGTGGAGCTCGCGCGGGGACTTCGGGCCCTGGTGCTGCTGATCATCCGGCAGCTCGAGCGCGTGGCCCCGCCCCGTCTGTCGGGCGTGGTCGCCGTCGCGGTGGTGGTGGCGGTAGGGATCGCCCTGATCAACGGCGTCGTCGTGCGGGTCGCCATGTCGGTGCTGAACAGCACGTTCTCGGCCGCGAACAACGAGGAGCAGCCCGATCAGGCCGCCCCGACATCGTCGGTCCTCTCGGGTGGCCCGGGCTCCCTCGCGAGCTGGGCGTCGTTGGGCCGCGAGGGC
Source organism: Tsukamurella soli (assembly GCF_039541155.1). Classification (NCBI taxonomy): domain Bacteria; kingdom Bacillati; phylum Actinomycetota; class Actinomycetes; order Mycobacteriales; family Tsukamurellaceae; genus Tsukamurella; species Tsukamurella soli. The sequence continues at coordinate 2,843 of NZ_BAABFR010000062.1, read as the reverse complement.
AGGGTGTTCGTGTCGTCGTCGACGACGGTGGCGAAACTGACCGCGTTCAATGGCGCACCGGCCGTGGCGCCGATCCGGGCGTACGCGGGGCTGGGTTCCGTGCCGTCCGGGACCCCGAACCGGCTCGGCGCGATCGCCGACCTCGCGGTCCGGGAACTCGTGCGCGCGGGCGGGCTGAAACGCAAGGTGATCGCGGTGGCCACGACGACCGGCACCGGGTGGATCAACGAGGCCGAGGCCGACGCGCTGGAGTACATGTACAACGGAGACACGGCGATCGTCAGCATGCAGTACTCGTATCTGCCCAGTTGGCTGTCGTTCCTGGTCGACAAGGAGAACGCCCGGCAGGCAGGCCAGGACCTGTTCGAGGCCGTGTCGGCGCGGGTGCGAGCGCTGCCCGAGGGACAGCGGCCCAAGCTGGTGGTGTTCGGCGAGAGCCTCGGCTCGTTCGGAGGTGAGGCGCCCTTCCTGTCCGCGAACAACATCATCGCCCGCACCGATGGTGCCCTCTTCTCCGGGCCGACGTTCAACAACACCATGTGGCGGTCGATCACGGCGAATCGCGATCCCGGATCGCCGGAGCGACTTCCGGTGTATCAGCAGGGCCGCAACGTGCGGTTCGCCGCGACCGGGGCCGACCTCAGTCGGCCGGCCGCCCCGTGGGGGTACCCGCGGATCGTCTACCTGCAGCACCCGTCCGACCCGATCGGGTGGTGGAACGTGAATCTGCTGTTCCGCGAGCCGGACTGGCTGCGGGAACCACGCGGGGCGGACGTGCTGTCGAGCGTCCACTGGATCCCGATCGTCACGTTCCTCCAGGTCTCGGCCGACATGGCAGTCGCCGCGAACGTGCCAGACGGTCACGGGCACCACTACGTGGCCGCCGTCGCCGACGCATGGGCGGCGATCCTCGACCCGCCCGGCTGGACGCCCGAGAAGACCGCCCGGCTGCGTCCGCTACTCAACGACCAGGGGTAGCTCTTCGTGGCGTCGCCGCGGTGCGCGCGTATCCGCTCGGTGATACGTACGGGCCGGCTCCCGCCAAACCCCCGCGCGGGGCGTCGTCCCCTGCCACGATGATCGGCGGGGCGCGGTTTCCGCCGGCCGCGGGTTCGGCACGCCGAAGGATGGTGACACGAAGATGGGACTGCGTGACGTCTACGACGCGGTCGAGCGAGCGGTGACCCCGCGCGTGGAGGCCGCTGTGCGGTCCGACGAGCTCGCCGAGGCGAGCAAGGCCGTCGTCAAGGTGCGGCGTGCGATCGGCTCGCGCATCGACGGGGTCAACGCCGGACTGCTGCATCTCGTGAACATCCCTGCGGCGTCGGATATCCGGCGGCTCCGGCGCCAGCTGGGCGAGATGGACTTCGAGCTGCGACAGCTGCGCATGGAGCTGGCGGCGCGCGATGCGGAGCGCAGGCGCGACGACGACCGGCGCCGCCTGACCGAGGGGGACGACGGTGCCCGCGATTCCTGACGCCGGCGGCATCGTCGAGCGGATCCGCCGTGAGGTCGAGCGCAACGCGCTGCGCGCACGCAACGGCATCAAGATGGCCGCCGGGCTCTCGGCGCCGCGGCTGGGTGCCAGCCCGAAGGACACGGTGTGGCGGAACGGGCGTGCGCAGCTGTTCCACTACCGCACCGACGACGTCCGGCGCAGGCCGCCGCTGCTGATCGTCTTCAGCCTGATCAGCCGCAGCTACATCGTGGACCTGACGCCGGGAAACAGCTTCATCGAGCACCTGCAGGCGGCGGGGTTCGACGTGTACCTGCTGGACTGGGGTGAACCCGATTCGCGGGACGCGCAGAACGACCTGGAGTACTACGTCGACGGCGCGATCCCGGCCGCCATCCGCGAGGTGCGTCGGACCTCGGGCGCCGAGAAGATCAACCTCCTCGGCTACTGCTTCGGTGGCGTGCTCACATTGCTGCACACCGCGCACAACCCGGACACCCCGATCCGCAGCCTCACCGTGGTCGCCTGCCCGGTGGATCTACAGCACATGGAGATGGTCGAGATCGCCCTGGGCGACTCGCAGGTCGACCTCGACGCGGTGCTCGACGAGGAGGGCAACGTCCCGGCGTCCGTGGTGTACAACGCCTTCCGCGCGCTGCGCCCGGTCGCCGAGGTGACCGGCTACGTGGATCTGCTCGAGAAGCTGTGGAACGACGACTACGTCGCGGCCTACCAGGCGATGCAGGGATGGGGCACCGACCACATCCCGCTGCCGGGCGCGGTGGCGCGCCAGATGGTCGACATGCTGTATCGGGACAACGCTCTGATGACCGACCGCATCGTGCTCGGCGGCGACCGCGTCCACCTGAGCGATATCACGGTCCCGTTCATGTCCGTGCTGGGTAAGAGGGACCACATCGTCCCCGAGGCCGCGGCCGCGCCGGTGCTCGACCTGGTGGGCTCGCGCGACAAGACCGACCTCCGGCTCGCCGGGGGCCACATCGGGCTCGTCGTCGGGCGCACCGCGGCGAAGACCACGATCCCGACCATCATCGAATTCCTCGAGAAGCAGAGCGAGCCTGTCCCATGACGACGATCCGCCCCCTGGCCGCGACGGACGCCGACGGCCTCGTCGACCTGTTCGCGTCGCTGTCCGAATCCGACCGGACCCTGATCCGCGAGGATCTGCACGACCCGTCGCAGGTGACGCGGCTGCTCGCGCACCCCGAGCTGCGGTGGGTCGCGGTGGGCGACGACGGTGCGGTGGTGGGTTATTCGGCCGTCAACCGGCTGCCCGGCTGGTCCGACCACGTCGGCGAGCTGCGGCTGGTGGTGCGCCCGGCGGGCCGCGGCGGCGGCGTCGGGCGCGCCCTCGTGCGGGCGGCCC
>NZ_BAABFR010000061.1:0-31231 GCF_039541155.1 Tsukamurella soli | reverse complement strand
CGGCCGGGGCTGCGGTCGCAGCCTTGACCGGCGCGGCCGCGGTGGGCGCTGCCGCCGGGGCACCGGCACCGTCGGACTCGGACAGGGCCTTGCCGGCGTCGACCTTGCGGTTCGGGTTCCCGACGACGACGCCCTCCGGCAGGCCGCGCCGCACGGACTCGAGCAGCATCTGTGCGACGTCGACCACCTCGGGGACGGTCTCGAGGTTCTCGGCCTTGGCGGTCACGCCGTCGGACAGCATCACGCGGCAGAACGGGCAGCCGGTGGCGATCTTCTGCGTCGATCCCGCACCGCTCAGCGTGTCCAGGGCCTCGTCGACACGGTCGGAGTTGATGCGCTTGCCGAGTTGCTCCTCCATCCACATCCGCGCGCCGCCGGCGCCGCAGCACATGGACCGCTCGAGATGCCGCGGCATCTCCTTGAGCTTCGCGCCGGACGCGCCGATCAGCTCGCGCGGGGCCTCGTAGACCTGGTTGTGGCGGCCCAGGTAGCAGGGGTCGTGGTAGGTGACGTCCTCCGAGGGGGGCGCGACGGGCACCAGGCGCTTGTCCCGCACCAGCTTGTTCAGCAGCTGGGTGTGGTGCACGACCTCGTAGTCGCCGCCCACCTGCGGGTACTCGTTGCCGAGCGCGTTGAAGCAGTGTGCACAGGTGACGACGATCTTGCGCTGATTCGCGGGCACACCCGCGAATACCTCGTCGAGCTGCTCGATGTTCTGCTGCGCCAGCATCTGGAACAGGAACTCGTTACCGGCGCGGCGTGCGGAGTCGCCGGTACAGGTCTCGCCCTGGCCGAGCACCAGGAAGTTCACCGCGGCGACGTCCAGGAGCTCCGCGACGGCCTTCGTGGTCTTCTTGGCGCGGTCCTCGAAGGCGCCGGCGCAGCCGACCCAGAAGAGGTACTCGTACCCGTCGAACGAGTCGGTGTCCTGGCCGAACACCGGGATCGTGATGTCCATCTCATCGATCCACGCGGTGCGCTGGCTGGAGTTCTGGCCCCAGGGGTTGCCCTTGTTCTCGAGGTTCTTGAACAGGCCGGCCAGCTCATGCGGGAAGTCGGACTCGATGAGCACCTGGTAGCGGCGCATGTCGATGATGTGGTCGACGTGCTCGATGTCCACGGGGCACTGCTCGACACACGCGCCGCAGGTGGTGCAGGACCACAGCACCTCGGGATCGATCACACCCCCGAGAGCACCGTCCTCGCCGGGGCCGCCGACCAGCGGTCGCTCGGCCTCGGCGCGGGCCGCGGCGGGGATCTTCTCCAGCTCGGCCTCGCGGACGTTGCCGTCCTTGTCGACCAGGCCCACCTCGTCGCCGCCCATGTCCTTGCGGCCGCCGGCCAGCAGGTACGGGGCCTTCGCGTAGCCGTGGTCGCGCAGGCCCATGATCAGCAGTTTCGGACTCAGGGGCTTACCCGTGTTCCACGCCGGGCACTGGCTCTGGCAGCGGCCGCACTCGGTGCAGGTGGTGAAGTCCAGCCAGCCCTTCCAGGAGAAGTCCTCGATCTTGCCGGCGCCGAACGCATCGACGTCGGGGTCGGCCGTCTCCATCTCGAGCACCTTGCCGGCCGAGATCATCGGCTTCGCGGCACCCAGGGCGCGCCGCGAGCCCAGCTCGCGCTTGAAGTAGATGTTGAAGAACGCCGAGAAGCGGTGCCACGCGACGCCCCAGGTGAGGTTGCTGCCGACCAGGATGAGGAACATCACGCCGGACATCAGCTTGATGAACGCGAACACGGAGACCAGGGTTGAGTTCGCGGGCAGGATGTGCGCCAGCTCGCGCGTCCAGAAGTCGGTGACGGGTCCGGACTCGTGGAAAGTGGCGATCTTCGAGGCCTTGACGAACATCATGCCCAGGCCCTCGACTAGGACGATCGTCTCGATCGCGTACGCCGGGCCGAACTTGGAGCCCGCGAACCGCGACAGCAGCTCGGGGCGGCGGGGGCCGCGGATCTGGCGCACGGCGATCAAGACGGCGATGCCCAGGACGGTGCCGATTCCCAGCAGTTCGTCGAGCAGGTGGTAGATCGGCCAGTTGCCGAAGCCCCACCAGTGGAACGCGGGGTCGAACGTCTGCGGCAGGGCCTCGAACCACAGGATCATGCCGGCCAGGAAGCCGATCATGACGAACCAGTGGGCGGCGCCGACCGTGCGGTTCTTGATCATCTTGGTGTGGGCGAGGAACTCGACCACGACCTCGGCGGCGCGGGGGATGAAGGGGGACCAGCGGTCGGGGGCGGGCTGCCCCTGCGCGATGATCCGGATCATCCGCCAGGCGCCGGACAGGTAGACGGCCCACGCGGCCACGAACGCGATCGCGCCGATCGCGCCTAGCGTGATGGTCACGGCGTTCCAGTCGTGCTGCACTGCGTGCTCCACGTCGTGCACCTTTCTGCTGCGGTACCGGCCCGCGTCGGCGGGTCGGTGTCGTCGGCTATGTTACTCGCGAGTAACGTTTGCCTGCGAACAGACATATGTGGTGTCACGTTAAAGGGGGTGGAGGTGGCGGGTGTTGCCCAGGATTGCCTAAGTAGCGTGGATGTGGTGGGTATTGCAACCGGACTCTTCGGTGCGGGTCCCCTCTACGATCCCGAGACCGCGCCGGCGGCGCCGGTCGCGATCGTCTTCGGCGCCTCGGTCCGCGGCGGCCGTCCGGGCTCGTTCGTGGAGGGCCGGCTCGATGCCGCGTTGGAGCTGTACTCTCGCGGCACCATCGAACTGCTGCTGATCTCGGGGAACGCCGGCGGAACCTCGGGTGATGAGATCGCCGTGATGACCGGCTGGCTGCGGGCTCGCGGGGTGCCGGCGACCGCGCTGCTCGCCGACGGTGCGGCACTGGACACCTATCTCTCCTGTCGGCACGCCCGTGACGACTTCGGTCTGAGTCGTGTGCTGGTGGTCTCCCAGTTCTTCCACGCCCGCCGGGCGGCGGCGCTCGCGCGACACCTCGGTCTCGACGCCGACGGGGTGCGGGCCGGATGCGCGTGCACCCGGCGCGCGTGGGTGCGCAATCTCGCGCGCGAGTATGTGCTGTCCCGGCCGAAGGCGGCGTTCGATATGGTGCGCAACCGCTAGCCGCCGCGCCGTCGTCCTCGTAGGCGCGGTCGGCGATCCCGGCCCCCAGCCCGCGCCGCGTCGGCGAGTTTTCCCGTGCTGCGCCGAGGACGAGCTCGAGGCTCATCCGCCGCGCTGCCGAGGCGACGGCGTCGGCGTAGTCCTCGCGTACGGCGACGAAGTCGCCGAGCCGGCCGTGCGAGGCGATATATGCGACGGTAAGACCCCGGACCGCGAGGTCCGGGGTCTTACCGTGTCGCTCCTATGCGACTGTCGGTAGCAGGATCGAGGCGGTGATGACATCCTTCTCGTGATCGGTCTGCTGAATGTCGTCGAGCTCGTCCATCGTGTACGCGCGGGTGTCCTTGGTGGTCAGTGCGGCGCCTCCCGCAATCACCATGAACGCGAGTCCGAGGATGGACGGTCCGATCCAGCCCTTGAGGTCGGGGCCCGCGAGCGCGGTCGAGAGTACGGGACCGAGGGCCCCGGAGATGGCGAATCCGATCTGGGTGCCCACGGTGAGGCCGGTGGCGCGCACCCGCGTCGGGAACATCTCGGCGAAGAACGCCGGCCAGGAGGCGTTGACCATCGAGTAGAACAGGCTGTAGTTGACTATGCCCAGGAGGAAGATCAGTGTCCAGTTCCCGGTCGTGATCGACCACAGGTAGGGAACCATTGTGATTCCCACGCCGACGGTTCCGATGAGGAACATCGACTTGCGGCCGATCTTGTCCACCAGGAATCCGGACAGGGGGGTGATCCCGAGGGCGATCACAGCCGAAACCGTTGTCACCAACAACATGGTCGGCTTGTCCAGCTTGTATCCGCCGGTGGCGAAGGCCACTGAGAAGGTCTGCATCATGTAGCTCGTGCCCGCGATGAGCGCGCAGAACGCGACCCGCAGGACGGCCCTCCAGTGGAATTGCAGGGCCTGTCTGAACGGGGTGATCTTCATCCTGATAGCCTGAACGTAGATGAACGCGGGCGGCTCCTCCATATTGCGGCGGATCACATACGCGACGGCCACAACCACGGCGGACGCCCAGAACGGAACTCGCCAGGCCCAGCCGAGCAGATCCTTTTCGGGCAGGCTGGCGATCGGGATGAAGACCACCATCGAGAGCAGCGTGCCGGACGAGGCGCCCAGGGTCGTGAAGCTCGTCGTGAACCCGCGCCTGCGCTCGGGAGCGTGCTCGAGGCTCATCGTGATCGCGCTTCCTTGCTCGCCGGAGACGCACAGACCCTGCACGATGCGGACGACGACGAGCAGGATCGGAGCGAGAACGCCCACCTGGGAGTATGTCGGCAGGCAGCCGATCACGAAGGTACAGCCGCCGATGCCGAACAGTGTGAGCATCATCACGAACTTGCGACCGTACTTGTCGGCGACCGGGCCCAAGATGAGTGCGCCGATGGGGCGGACCGCGTAGCCCACGGCGAGGGTGATCATGGTGAGCAGTACACTGAGGCCTTCGGGCATCTGTTTCGAGAAGAACAGAACGTTCAGCACCAGCGCGGATGAGGTGCCGTATACCGCGAAGTCATAGTACTCGAGGGTTGTGCCTATCCAGGCGGCGATAGCCGCCTTCGCTGGCGTTCTCTTGTGGGGTGTAGGACTTGCCATCTTCGCCTCCAGGGCTGTTCTCGGTGACGACGCTGGCGAACCAGTCCACTCGTCTGACGAGCCTCGTTCAGGTGGCTCGCCTTGATCGGAGACTGTAGGGGTCGGGATGCATGGCCGCACGGCTTGTGCCGCTTCATTGCCAAATTTCCCGCATGCTTCCAGGTAAAACACGCGGTTCCCTGATTTGCGTGCCATAAATATTGCCAACATCGTGACACGGCGAGACGCGGAGAACTCGACCGTGCCGGGCGATGGGTGCCCGTCCCGAGTCGGGTGTGCGCTCGCTTGGACCCGGTCGTGCGATGCGGATGACAGCGCGGACGGTCGATTCACGGGGTTCCGTCCGGACGGTGTCGAAGCGCGCATGCGCGCGACGCGGTGTCCGGCGGGAACCGGGCCGCCCGCCTCTCACCCGTGCGCGAGCAGCTTCAGCCCCACGACGACCACGCCCAGGACGGCCTCGGCGCCGAGCACGATCACCTGTTGCCAGAACGTCAGCGAGACGCGCCGTGCCGCGAGGAAGCCGATCCCCACCAGCCACACGACCAGCAGCACGGTGCCTACGTGCAGGGCCGTCGCCGTAGTCCACCAGCCGAGCGCGGCGCCGCCCAGCAGCAGCACCGATGGGACGATGCCGGTCATCGCCCCGCCCGCGACCTGCAGCGAGTGCCCCCACTCTGCGCGCGTCATCAGCTGCTCATGCGCCACGATGTGCGCGATCAGCTCCGCGACCGTCACCGCGGCGACGGTGCCGAGCACAGTCAGTACCAGCGTCCAGACGGCCTCTCCCGCACCTACATCCTCGCCGTGCGCGCTGAGCGCGACGAGCACTGTGAGTGCGGTGAAGGCGACGTAGATCCGCTCCTTGAGGACGTCCGCGATCTGCTCGCGGGGGAAGTCCTCGGGCGGCTCTCGGTGCAGCGGGATGGTCGGCATCTGGGGGAACCTACCGGGCCTGCGGCAGCTTCACACCGCGCGTCGTGGGCCTGCCCACCGATGGGGGCGGCACCATCGGGCCCACGTCACCGTCGGGCGCGGTGTCCAGATCGAGCACGACGGGCGCGTGGTCCGACGGGCCCTTACCCTTGCGGGCCTGCCGGTCCACCCACGCCGCGGCGCGGCGGTCGGCAACCTCGCCGCTGGCCAGGATGAGGTCGATGCGCATGCCGTAGTTCTTCTGGAACATCCCCGCGCGGTAGTCCCAGTAGGAGAAGACGATGTCGTCCGGCCATCGCTCGCGGACGACGTCACGCAGGCCGAGTTGCTGCAGCGCCGCCAGCGCGTCCCGCTCCGGCGCGGTCACGTGGGTGTGTCCCGCGAACGCGGCGGGGTCGAAGACGTCGTGGTCCGTGGGCGCGATGTTCATGTCGCCGCACACCAGCTGTGGCACGTCGTCGGCGGCGATCTGTTCGCGGAGCGCGGCCAGCCACGCCAGCTTGTACCGATAGTGGTCGGAGTCGACCTCTCGCCCGTTCGGCGTGTACAGCGAGTGCACGCGGATTCCGCCGCACACGGCCGACACCGCTCGGCCCTCGACCTCCGGGCTCGCGTCCCTGGTACCGAAGGCCGGCGCGGCGGGGATCCCGGGCACCACGTCGTCGAGGCCCACCCGCGACAGCAGCGCGACGCCGTTCCACTGCGGTTGCCCGGCGCTGGTGAACTCGTAGCCGCGTTCGGTGAGGTCGGGGCCGACCAGGGTGGCGAACGCGTCGTCCGTCATCTTGAGCTCCTGCAGGCAGACGACGTCCGGCTGCCGCTGGTCCAGCCACTCCAGCAGGCGCGGGTGGCGCTGCTTGACCGAGTTGACGTTCCAGGTCGCTACGCGCATGGCATCCACCGTAGCGGGGCTCTCGGAGGCGTATTGCATAGGATCGGCCGCGTGGACGAGGCGGCACGGGACCGATACACGGCCGCGGCGCACGCGTCGTCGGCGGTGGTGATCGGGCGCTATTCGTCGTCGTTCTCGCTCGCGGCCAGGCTGCTGCCCCGGCGCGTGCGGCGGGACGTGACCTCTATATACGGGCTCGTGCGCGTCGCGGACGAGGTGGTCGACGGTGCCGGCAGCTCCCCCCGCGCGCAGCTGGACGCCCTGGAGCGGGAGGTCGAGGCCGCGCTCGCGTCGGGGTTCTCCACGAACCTCGTGGTGCACGCCTTCGTCGACACCGCGCGCCGGACCGGGTTCGGGGCCGAGCTGACCAGGCCCTTCTTCGCGGCGATGCGCTCGGACCTGCTCCCGGCCCAGCACACCGTCGAGACGCTGGCTCGGTATATCCACGGCTCCGCCGAGGTCGTGGGGCTGATGTGCCTGCGGGTCTACCTGCACGGCGTGGCACCCGGCGACTACGCCGCGCTCGAGCCGGGGGCCCGCGCGCTCGGTTCGGCGTTCCAGAAGATCAACTTCCTGCGTGACTTGGCGGACGACGGGCACCGGCTCGGCCGCAGCTATCTGCCCGGGGCCGGCACCCGCTCGCTGACCCCGCTCGAGTTCGCCGGCTACGTCGACGACGCCGCCTCCGACCTGGCGATGGGGACCGCGTCGATCCTCGGCCTGCCGCGCGACGTCCGGCGCGGTGTGTACGCCGCCGCCGACGTGTACGCGGAGCTGCTCGGCCGCATCGCCGCCGGCGGGCTCGACGCTGTTCGCAGTGCGCGGATCCGCGTGCCCGCGGCGCGGAAGCTGGCCGTCATCGCCCGTCGCGTGCGCACTGCCCCCTGAGATCTACCGTCCAGCGGCGCGCCCCGGGCGAATCGGGCCTCTGCGCCGTATAGGTGTCGACTCCTGGGAGCCCTACCCGGCGTGTCGGTCGATGAAGTCCGTCAACAGCGCGGCGAACTCGTCCGGGCACTCGAGCTGAGGCATGTGCCCGACGCCGTCGATCAGGTGGGTCTCGGAGTGGGGGAGCCTCCGCCGGAGTTCGGCGAGGTGCTTCGGTGGCAGCACGCGGTCGCGGCTGCCCCACATCCCGAGGGTGGGACGAGGCTGCGCCGCCACGGCGGCCAGGAGTTCTGCGCGCCACTCGGACAGGATGCCGCGCAGCGGTGAGCCCAGTTCGTGGGCAGTGCGCCAGGCCGTGAGTCCGGCGTCGGTGGTCCGGGCGATGTCCAGTGCGTGATCGACCCGGGACCGGGTTGCGAAGGCGGCGTCGGCGAAGATCAGCCGCTCCTGGACGATGGCCGACAGCCGGTTCGTGTGCGTCGCGACCTGCCGCCCCACGACGGGGATCCCGAGCACCCGTAGCAGCGGCGTGACCTCGCGACCGAATCCCGCGGGGTCGACGAGCGTCATCGTCGCGACGCGCCGCGGGTATGCGGCGGTGAACGCCATCGTCACCGCCCCGCCGAGCGAGTTGCCCACCACATGCGCGGGCCGGTGCTCGCCGACCGCGTCCAGGGCCTGGGCGACACCGTCGGCCAGCGCGGCGAGGCCGGCACCGTCGGGACTCGGGGCGGACCAGCCGTACCCCGCGAGGTCGGGCGCGATCAGCCGATAGCGTCCGGCAAGGCGGTCGAACTGGGGATCCCAGTCCTCGAGGCTGCGGGTGATGCCGTGCAGCAGCACCACGGGCGGCGCGGCGGGGTCGCCCGCGGTGCGCACCCGGACGCGTCGACCGGCCGCAGCGAGGAACTCGACGCCCGGGCCCGCCTCGGGGGCGACGGCGGCGGTCGCCATCAGTGCTGCCCCACCCAGTCGAGCAGGGGGCCGGCCACGGCCGCGGGGTCCTGGGTGACCACCCAGTGCCCGCCGTCGGTGGTGACGTGCCGAGAGTCGGGCGAGGCGCTCAGCCCGGCGAGTTGCAGGGCCGGGGTGACGAACAGGTCACCGGCGGGGGTCAGCACCTGCACGGGCACCGTCGTCGTGGCGTGCTCCGGCAGCACGAACGGGCGCGGCATGTTGGCGCGGTACAGATTGAGGCCGTTCACGAAGTCGCGGTCGCTGCGTGTGTACACGCCGTCCGGCACTCCCTTCGTGCCGCGGCGCTCGAGCGTCTCGATCAGCTTCTGCCCCCACCCGCGTCGGTACATCGTCTCGGCGACGCCGGGGATGAGGAAGACGGGGATGTAGGTCGAGCCGGCGGCCTGCCGCGCGGCCTTCGCTACGTCGCCGGGCGTGCGGGCCGAGCGGAAGAACCGCCCCGCATGGTTGAGGTTGGGGCCGGAGATCGACGTGTACGACGCGACCTTCACCGCCACCGTCGGGTCGCACACCGCATGCCACGCCTGGATCGAACCCCAGTCGTGGCCCAACAGGTGGACGCGGTCGGCGCCGGTCGCATCGATCACGCGCGAGATGTCGCTGATGACCTGCTCGAATCGGTAGCCCGACCGGCCGGCGGGGGCGTCGGACTCCCCGGCGCCGCGCACATCGAACGTGACCAGGTTGGCGCGGCCCGCGATCTGCTCCGCTACTCCGTCCCACACGTGGTGGTTGTCGGGGTAGCCGTGCACGGCGACGATGGTCGGCAGGCCGGGGTCCGCCACGCCGTAGCGGAAGCCCGCCAGGGTGAGGCCGTCGGAGGTGGTCACGTCGAAGCGGGTCTGCTCGGGAAGGCTCATAGTCGCAATCTGTTCGGTTATAGATCGATGGTCAGGTGGTCGCCCGCCGCGCGCGAGATGCAGGTGAGCATCTGGCCGTGGTCACGCTCGAAGGCGGTGAGGGTGTTGTCGCGGTGGTCGACGACGCCCTCAGTGACCTGCACGCGGCAGGTGCCGCAGAAGCCCTGTTTACAGCTGTACGGCGCGTCCGGCTTGGCCTTGAGTAGCGCGGCGAGCATCGTCTCGTCGGCGGCGACGGGGACGATCTCGCCGGACTTGCCGAGAGTCACGGTGAACGGCTTGCCGTCGGTGACCGGCGGGGCCGAGAACCGTTCGTAGTGCAACTCGACGTCGGTGCGCCCGATCAGGCCCAGGCGCAGTGTCTCCAGCATCGGGATCGGGCCGCACGTGTACAGGGCGGTCGGCTCCGGGGTGTCGCCGATCAGGTCCGCAGCCGTCGGAATGCCGTGCATGTCGTCGGTGCGGACCTCCACCTTGTCGCCGAACCTCTCCACCTCGGAGATGAACGGAATGGTGTCCACGGACCGGCCGGTGTAGATCATGGACCAGTCGATGCCGAGGCGCTCGGCGGCGATCATCATCGGCAGGATCGGGGTGATGCCGATGCCGCCGGCCACGAAGCGGATGCGTTTGGCGGGGGAGCCGTAGCCGGGCACCGCGAGCGGCATGCCGTTGCGCGGGCCCTTGATGGTCACCGTCGAACCCACGTGCAGGGTCTCGTGGACTTCGATCGACCCGCCGCCGCCCTGTGGGATGCGGCGTACCGCGATGCGGTACGAGTCCTGGTCTGCGGGATCGCCGCACAGCGAGTACTCGCGCATCCGCCCCGACGGGAGCATGAGGTCGAGGTGGGCGCCGGGGGTCCAGCGCAGCAGGGGCTTGTCGTCGGCGGCGACGAGGCGCAGGGCGACCACGTCCTTGTCGTGTGCGACGATCTCACGCTCGACCACCCGCAGCTCGCGGGTGCGATCGGGCTCGGCCAGCCGGCGCGGCCGCATGAGGTGGTTGAACGTCGGCAGGACCACACTGAAGAACGCGTTCGAGAAGCGCAGTAGCGGGTCGTGTCGCCACCGGCCGTACAGGTGGGGCGGAATCTCGCGCACCGGCTCGCCGGGCGGGCGGAACAGCGAGTGCGCACCGTCGTGGCCGCGCGGCTGCGCCGACGTGAGGTCGTTGCGTTCGTCCGACGTGCCGTGCTCGGCCGGGATGCCGTGCCTGTCCGGCGTGCCGGGTGCGCCCATCACGCCTCGGCCGCCCGGGCCGCGGGGGAGGTGGCGAGGTAGGCCACGGCCTGCGCCGTCGAGCCGATCGACGCGGGGTCGAAGGAGGGCTTGAAGTAGATCAGTGTGAACTTCACCACCATGCGCAACTTGGGCAGGATGTTGCGGTGACTGCCCTTGAGGAATTCCCACCACAGCCGGGGATATGAGTAGTCGTACGTGGAGTCCGAGCGGACCATGAACCCGGCGCACCGGTGCAGCGCCAATACCAGGAAGACGACGCCGATGATCATCGCGCGGCAGCGGTGCAGGTAACTGGGGTCGAAGTAGGTGGCGACGTCGTGCGCCACGCTGCGGTGCTCGACCTCCTCGGCGCCGTGCCAGCGGCAGATGTCGGCCATCGTGGGATCGACGCCGTACTCGTCCCAGGCGTTGTTGAGCGCGAAGACGCCGAGGATCGCGGTGTAGTGCTCGACGGCCGCGATCAGCCACAGCCGCTGCACCATGTCGTTGTACTTGGCCTTGTCGGAGTGCTGTGACCGCGGCGCCAGCATCTTCCGGAAGATGTACTCGAACTGCCGCAGGATGGGTGCGGTGTCGAGGCCGCGTGCCTCGAGGAACTCGCCGACGGCCTTGTCGTGGGACTCGGCGTGCATGGCCTCCTGGCCGATGAAGCCGCGCATGGTGCGGGCGAGGTCCTCGTCCTTCACGAAGGGGAGGGCCTCGTTGTAGACCTCGCAGAACCAGCGCTCACCCTCGGGCAGGATCAGATGCAGGATGCTGATGATGTCGGACGCGACAGGCTGGCCGGGTATCCACTCGAGCGGAGTGTTCGACCAGTCGAACTTCACGTTTCGGGCGTGGATCTCCACGCCGGCTGGCTCGTGCTGTGCGGTTGCATGGGCGCGAGACGACATGAGGGACCACTCCGTTCCTACTGTCCGGACCGTCGACATCGGCGACCGGCGACGTTACTGCCGACCCTAGCAGCCGGTGAGAGATGCCAGTCGATCTTCTATCAGTGAACCGTCTACCCGGCCATCGTCGCGCTCGGCGTCGACTCGTGTGCGGTGTTCCGCGGAAGCAGGCGTTGTCGCATCGGCGCAATAATGCTAATGTGCAACCAAATGGTTGTACGAATGCCCACCGACGACGCGACGGATCGGATCTTCCATGCCCTCGCAGACCGGACGAGGCGGGACATCGTGGTCCGGGTGCTCGACGACGAGCTGTCGGTCTCGGAGCTGGCGGGCCGGTACACCATGAGCTTCGCCGCGGTGCAGAAACATGTCGCTGTGTTGCAGAGGGCGGGTCTCGTCACGAAGTCGACGCGCGGACGCGAGCGGATGGTGCGGGGCGACATCGCCACCGTCCGCCAGGCGGCAGCGCTGTTGGACAGGTACGAGGCCCTCTGGCGCGGGCGGGTCGACCGCATGGACGACCTGCTCGGCGAATAGTCGGCTCGAACGAAGGAGCGCCCCATGCCCGTCGTGTCCACCAGCAAGGATCCCGCCGCGCTGACCATGACCCTGGTCGGCGAGTTCCCCGCCACCGTCGACCGCGTGTGGCGGCTGTGGGCCGACGCCCGGAGGCTCGAGCGGTGGTGGGGGCCGCCGGCGTGGCCCGCGACGTTCGAGCGCCACGACTTCACCGTCGGCGGCGCCTCGCGCTACTACATGACGGGACCCGACGGTGACTGCGCCCGCGGGTGGTGGGAGATCACCGAACTCGACGCGCCCACCTCGCTCACGCTGCGCGACGGTTTCGCGGGAGACGACGGCGAGCCGGTGGACCCCGCCGACCACGTGACCATGTCGGTCGAGCTCGCGCCGGTCGGTCCCGGCACGCGGATGACCGTGGTCACCCGGTTCCAGAACATCGAGCAGATGACCAAGCACCTGGACCTGGGCATGGAGGAGGGCATGCGCCAGGCGGCCGGCCAGATCGACGGGCTCCTTGCGGACGGCCGACCATGACCGGGCCTGTCATCGTCGACCTCTTCCTGTCGGTGGACGGCTGGGCGAAGGGGGTCGACTCGCCCGGGTACTTCGGCTACGGCGGGCCGGATCTACGGCGCTGGATCGCGGATGCCGCGGCGTCCGAGCAGCGGGTTCTGCTCGGTCGGCGCACCTACGAGGCGTTCGAAGCCCTGCCGCTCGAGTTCCGCGACGAGGGCTACCGGCGGATGGCGCAGACTCCGACCACGGTGTTCTCTCGGACGCTCAGCGAGGCCGCGTGGCCGGCCGCGACCGTTACCGCGCACGGCCCGGTCGAATACGTGCGCGCATGGCGCGGGTCTCGATTGCGCACGATGGGGAGCCTTTCGATCGCACGGCAGTTGCTGGATGCCGGGGTGGTGGACCGGCTGCGGCTGCTCGTGTTCCCCTGCCTCGTGGGCGACCGCGGCAGGGAGGCGCCGTTCGACTCGGTACGCAGTGCGGATCTCGAGGTGGTGGAGCAGCGACTCCTGGACGGCCGGATCGTCTTCGTCGAATATCGGCCTACGGGCAGGCCCGCTCCTCCGGCGTGACCCCCGCTACCTGCCGAGTAACCCCTTCGCGATGTGGGTGACCTGGATCTCGTTGCTTCCGGCATAGATCATCAGAGACTTGGCGTCCCGCGCCAGCTGCTCGACCCGGTACTCCGTCATGTAGCCGTTGCCGCCGAACAGTTGCACTGCGTCCATCGCGACATCGGTGGCGGTCTCGGCGGCGTACAGCTTGATCGCGGACGACTCCGCGAGTGTCAGCGGCTTGCCCGCCCGGGTGCGTTCGATGTAGTTGAACACCATGTTCTGCACGTTGATCCGGGCGATCTCCATCTTCGCCAGCTTCAGCTGGACCAGCTGAAAGCGCCCGATCTCCTGGCCCCACAGCGTTCGCGTCCGCGCGTAGTCCACACACAGGCGGTGGCACGCCTCGATGATGCCGAGGGCCATGAACCCGACTCCCACGCGCTCCACGGTGAAGCTGGACTTGGCGCTCTCGCGCCCGTCGCCGCCGCCGTGCTGCTCGGTCTCGCCCAGCAGCCGGTCGCGGCCCAGCCGGACGTTGTCGAAGAACAGTTCCCCGGTCGGCGACGAGTGCAATCCCATCTTCCGGAACGGTGCTCCCTGCGTCAGGCCCTCCATCCCCTTGTCCAGGACGAAGGTGAGCACGGGGCGGTCGCGGCGGTCTGTCCCGTCACCCTCGTCGAGCTTGGCGTACACGATGATCACGTCGGCGAACGGACCGTTGGTGATGAAGGTCTTCTGCCCGTTGAGCAGGTAGTCCTCGCCGTCGCGGCGGACCGTGGTCTTCATGCCGCCGAAGGCGTCCGAGCCCGAGTCGGGCTCCGTGATGGCCCAGGCCGCGACCTTCCGCATGGTGATGACGTCGGCGAGCCAACGCTCCTGCTGGGCCGCGGTTCCGCGCGAGAGGATGGTGGCGGCCCCGAGCCCCAGGGACACACCCATCGACGTCACCAGGCCCATACAGACGCCGGACAATTCTGCGACCAGCACCGCCATCATCGATTCCTGGCCGGCGAACGGGCCGCCTCCCGAGCTCTTCCGTGCGCCGTCCGGCGTCGGCTCGGGCCGGGGCCCGCCGGACTCCTTGGCCTTGCGCCGCGCGATCAGCTTGGCCGCGAGCTCGTCGCCCATCGCGTCGATACCGAACTGCGCGAACAACTTCCGCAGGATCGGGTAGGGCGGCAGCTCGCCGGCGTCGAGCGCGTCCAGGTGTGGGCGCACCTCTTTGTCGATGAACGCTCGTACGGCGTCGCGCACCATCAGATCGGTATCGGACCACTCGTACATGCGTCGGTGCCTTTCGTCGGGATGATTCGACGCAAAACATACAGTCGTGCACGCATGTTCGGCAATGGTGCCCTCCTGCCCGGAGCGTCGGCCGTGCGCGGGGGTGCGGCGGGTAAGATCCACGCGGTGTCGATCCCGCGGGGCTCCCAGCCGCGTCGGCGGACGCAGGAGCAGCGCAGCGCAGCGATGCGCGCGCGGCTCCTGGACGCGACCGTCGAGTGCCTCGTCGAGTACGGCTACGCCGGAACCACCACCCCGCGTATCGCCGCGCGCGCGGGCGTCACGCGTGGCGCCCAAGGCCATCACTTCGGATCGAAGACCGACCTCGTGGTCGCGGCCGTGACCCACCTCGCCGAGCGCCGAGCCGAGACCGCCCTGCGCCAACTCGCCGAGCTGACCACCCCTGAGGAGCCCATCGATGCGGCCCTCGACGCGGTGTGGGCGCTACACCAGGGTCCGCTGTACGTCGCGACGGTGGAGCTGTGGACGGCCGCGCGCACCGATCCCACCCTGGCCGCTGCGTTGGATCGGGTCGAACCGCTGGTCAACGAGGTCGTCCTGACGTGGACGGCCACGCTGTTCCCCGACCCCGCGCGCGGCAAGGACGTCCGAGACCTCGTCTACACCGCGATGGATGCGCTGCGCGGCATCCTGCTGACCGGCCTCATCTCACCGGATCCCGACCGCGCGCGCCGGCGCTGGGAGCGGGCGAGGGCGCATCTGCGAGCGTCGTCGGGGCTGACCGCCGGCTGAGTCCCGACGGTCGGCCGACTATCGATCCAGCCGCGCGAGTGCCGCCGCGGCCAGCCGCCCCGAGATCAGCGCGGGCGGGACCCCGACGCCCGGGTGCGTCATCGAGCCGGCCAGCACGGCGTTCGTCAGGCCGGGCACCCGGTTGGACCTACGCAGGGGACCGGTCTGGCCGAGCGTGTGCGCTGCCGAGAACGGCGTGCCGCCCGACAACCCGGCCCGCGCCCAGGTGGCGGGAGTGTCCAGCCGCAGCAGCTCACCGCGGTCGATGCCGCGGTAGCCGCGTCGCCGCAGTACCGACAGGCAGTGCGCCAGGTAGTCCGGGCCGGCGGCGTCCCAGTCGATGGCTGCCGAATCCAGGTTGGGGCACGGCGCCAGTACGGAGACCGGCGCGGGCTCGCCCGTGGTCACCGACGGCCGGGTGAGGAGGAAGGACGGATCGGACATACACCGACCCCGCCCGCGGGTGGCGGTGATCTCGGCGAACGTCTGCTCCCACGCGGCGCCGAAGTCGAGCGTGTGGTGCGCGCGGGTCGGCCACCGCACCTGGTAGTCCGGGTCGACCAGCAGGTGCGCGACCACCGCCGACGGTGACAGCCGCACCCGCCCGGGAGCGCGGCGCGCAAGCGGCGCCAGGAGGCGGTCGGTGACCGGCGTGTCGGCGGTCAGCACGACACCGTCGACCTCGATCCGCCCGGCGCCGGTGCGCAGGCCGGTCACGCTGCCATCGCGTGCGTCGAGGCCCGTCACCGTCGTTTCCAGTAGGACGGTGCCGCGCCCCGCGACCACGTCCGCCATGACGGCGGCGACTGCGCCCATCCCCGCGCGCGGGTACACCACGCCCAGCCCGACGTCCATGTGCGAGATCACCGCGTACACCGCCCGCGCCTGCCGCGGCGAGACGCCGGCGTAGAGGGCCTGGAAGGTGAGCATCCGGCGCGCCCGCGGGTCCGGGACGCGGCGGTCCACCTGGGCCTGCACGGACGACAGGGCCCCGAGCCGGACGATGCGCGCCAGTCTGCGCAGGTCGGCCGGGTTGGCGAACGAGGACCACGCGGCGTCGCCGCCGATGAACCGCTGGTAGGCGGCGTCGAACATCTGCCGCTGCCAGGCCAGGTGGTCGGGGGCGTCGAGCTCGTCGGGCACCGCCAGGGTCGACCCGTCGGCGAAGCGGCCGACGTAGGCGGGTGTCACGGGCAGCAGATCGAGGCGGGCGCGTGCCTCGGCGGCGGCGAGGCCGCCCGCGACCAGGGCGTCGACGGCGAGGTCTGGCATCGTCAGCACGCTCGCGCCGGGGTCGATCTCGTGCCGCACACCCGCGGCGTCGACGACGGGCTCGGTGCCGGCCCGGCCCCCGACCCGCTGCGCCCGCTCGATGATGGTGACCGTGTGCCCCGCTCCGATCAGGTGCAGCGCCGCCGACAGCCCCGCGAGCCCCGCCCCCACCACGCCGATGTGCACGGCGGGCAGTCTACGTGCGCCTCACCAGACCGCCCGGTCGCCGAGCTGTTCGAGCAGCCGCCCGGCCGTCGTTTTCAGTACGGCGCCCGCCGCGAGGGAGTTCGCAGCGATCAGCCGGTCGAACGGCCGCGCGTGAAGTCCGGCCGGAGTGCGTGCGCGACCACGTCGTGGAACGGGGTGTCGTCGACGGTGGCGCCGATGGCGTGACCGGGGCGACTCACCTCCCCGTGAGCGCAGGAGCCTGCGGGGGAGCCGCGCTGGTCCGAGCCGCGGCCGCAGCAGCCGCGGCGGCGTGGACCTGCTTGCGCCCCGGCAGCCACAGGCACAGCGCCGTCGCGACCAGCGAGAAGCCCGTCGCCCACCAGAACGCGACGTGGAAGCCGGCCATCGGCCCGCTCGATCCGACGACCGCGTGTTCGAGGATCACGGCGAGCACCGCGGTCCCGAACGACCCGCCGATCTGCTGGGCGGTCCGCGTCAGGACGCTCGAGTGGGCGATCTGGGAGCGGTCGAGCCCCACGTACGAGGCGGTCATCACAGGCATCGTGACGGCGCCGAGGCCGACGCCACGGATCAGCAGCCACAGCGCGAGCAGCCAACTGTTGCTCGTCGCGTCGACGAAGCAGAAGGGCACGGTCGCGGCGGCGACCACGACGAACCCCACGACGGCGATCCAGCGCGCGCCGATCCGGTCGGTGAGCGGCCCGGCGATCTGGCGGCTGAGCAGCGTCCCGACCCCCTGCGGTACCAGCATGACGCCGGCGGCGAGCGCACTCACACCGCGGATCTCCTGGTAGTACAGCGGCAGCAGCAGCATCGCCCCGTACAGCGAGAAGCCCGAGAGGAACAGGACGGCGGACGAGGACCCGACCGACCGGGTGGCGAGCAGCCGGACGTCCACCAGTGCCTCGCTGCGGCGCAGCGCGTAGCCGACGAAGGCGACGAGCAGCAGGGCGCCGACGGCTAGCGGCGCGATCACGCCGGGATGGCCGAAGCCATGCTCGGTGCCCGCGTTCGAGAGCCCCAGGATCGCGGCGGCGATGCCCGGGCCGAGCATCGCGAGGCCCCGGACGTCGAGCCGGGCCCGTGCGCCGCCGGTGTCCGACGGGCGGTCGTCCGCGAGGTAGCGGCCAGCGAGGATCAGGCCCACGATGCAGAACGGCACGTTGACCCAGAACATGAAGCGCCAGCTGAGGTCGGTGATGATCGCGCCGCCCACGAGCGGCCCGAGGATCGGCCCGAGCAGCGCGGGCAGCGCCACCCAGGTCGTGGTGCGGCCGAGCGCGCGACCGCGCGCGGCCTGCATGATCAGCGTCGTCATCACCGGCAGCATCAGTCCGCCCCCGAGACCCTGGACTACCCGCCAGGCGATCAGTGACCCCGCGTCCCACGCGAGGCTCGACCCGATCGAGCCGACCAGGAAGACCGCGAGTGCGAACATCCACACCCGCTTTCCGCCGAAGCGGGCGAGCGCCCACGTGCTGAGCGGGACCGCCACGCCCAGCGCCAGCATGTAGCCGGTCGTCACCCACTGGATGGTCGAGACCGACACGTGCAGGTTCGTCGCCAGCTGGTGCAGGGCGACGCTGACGATCGTCGTGTCGAAGACCACCGCCATCGCCCCGACCACCAGGATCAGCGCGGTCTTGAGCACGGCCGGGTCGACCCTGTCCTTGCCTGGTGCGTCCTCGCCGTATGTGTTCGCAGACATCACGCCTCCAATAAGAGATGAATCCGTTTCTTACTATGACGGTACGACCGAGCTGGAAGGAATGCAAGTATCTCTTATTTGGTGGAGTCTCCTATGCTGAGGTGCATGACGAGTGAGCAGGTCGAGGCGCCGACTTCCGACGGCGTCAAGCGTCGGCGCCGGGGCGCCGAGCTCGAGCACGCGATCCTGGTCGCAGCGTGGGAGGAGCTGGCGGACGTCGGCTTCGCGAGGCTGACGATGGAGTCGGTCGCCGATCGTGCGAAAACCGGGGTCGCCGTGCTCTATCGCAGGTGGCCGAACAAGAGCGACCTCGTGCTCGCCACCATCCGGCACTACGGCGACACCCATCCGATCGAGGTGCCGGATACCGGCGACCTGCGCGGCGACATGCTCGCGGTGCTGGGCAACCTCAACGCCGCCCGCACCGAGTTCGCGACTCTCGTCGGGGCCATTTTCGCAGGGCTCTACGACACGGTCGGACTCACTCCGCAGGACGTCCGCCTGATGTTGCGCGGCGACAGCCCCTGGAACGTCGACGACGTGTTCCGCCGGGCGCACGACCGCGGCGAGATCGATCTCGCGCGGATCCCGCGAGGTGTGCTCGACGTGCCCTTCCAGCTCGTGCGGCACGACATCCTCATGACGATGCGGCCGGTCTCACCGGAGCGGCTGCGGTCGATCGTCGACGACATCTTCTGGCCGCTCGTCGCCGGCTCGGCCGGCTCGCCGAGCACCCGGGACGAGGATTGAGCGAAATAGGCTCAACTTTTTTCCGGAATCGGGAACATCTCGGGATGGCCGCCCGTTGGACCTACCGAACGACTTGAGTGACTACGACTCAATGGGGTAGAACAGAGAAGGGCACCCCTTGAGCGAGGGGCGCTGAAGTCTTCCCGTACAGGCAAGCGTCAAGTTCAGCGGCCGCACCGGCCGCACTGATTACAAGGAGACATGAATGGGACGTGCAGTAGGCATCGACCTGGGCACCACGAACTCGTGCGTCGCGGTCCTCGAGGGTGGCGACCCTGTCGTCATCGCGAACGCCGAGGGCTCGCGTACCACCCCGTCCGTCGTCGCGTTCGCGCGCAACGGCGAGGTGCTGGTCGGTCAGCCGGCCAAGAACCAGGCCGTGACCAACGTCGACCGCACCATCCGCTCGGTCAAGCGTCACATCGGCACCGACTGGTCCACCTCGATCGACGACAAGAAGTACACCCCGCAGGAGATCAGCGCCCGCACGCTGCAGAAGCTGAAGAGGGACGCCGAGGCGTACCTGGGTGAGGACGTCACCGACGCCGTCATCACGGTGCCCGCGTACTTCAACGACGCGCAGCGCCAGGCCACCAAGGAGGCCGGGCAGATCGCGGGCCTCAACGTGCTCCGCATCGTCAACGAGCCCACCGCGGCCGCGCTGGCCTACGGCCTCGACAAGGGCGAGAAGGAGCAGACCATCCTGGTCTTCGACCTCGGCGGTGGCACGTTCGACGTCTCGCTGCTGGAGATCGGCGACGGTGTCGTCGAGGTCCGCGCGACCTCGGGCGACAACCACCTCGGTGGCGACGACTGGGACCAGCGCATCGTCGACTGGCTCGTCGAGAAGTTCAAGGCCCAGCACGGCATCGACCTCACCAAGGACAAGATGGCGATGCAGCGGCTGCGTGAGGCGGCGGAGAAGGCCAAGATCGAGCTGAGTTCGAGCCAGACCACGTCGATCAACCTGCCGTACATCACGGTCGACGCGGACAAGAACCCGTTGTTCCTCGACGAGAACCTGTCGCGCAGCGAGTTCCAGAAGATCACGTCCGACCTGCTCGAGCGCACCCGCGCGCCGTTCCAGTCGGTGATCAAGGACGCCGGCATCTCGGTCGGCGACATCGATCACGTGGTCCTGGTCGGCGGCTCGACCCGGATGCCTGCCGTCACCGATCTGGTGAAGGAGCTCACCGGCGGCAAGGAGCCCAACAAGGGCGTCAACCCGGACGAGGTCGTCGCCGTGGGCGCCGCCCTGCAGGCCGGCGTGCTGCGCGGCGAGGTCAAGGACGTGCTGCTGCTCGACGTCACCCCGCTGTCCCTCGGTATCGAGACCAAGGGTGGCGTGATGACCAAGCTCATCGAGCGCAACACCACGATCCCGACCAAGCGGTCCGAGACGTTCACCACCGCCGACGACAACCAGCCGTCGGTGCAGATCCAGGTGTTCCAGGGCGAGCGTGAGATCGCGGCGCACAACAAGCTGCTCGGCAGCTTCGAGCTGACCGGCATCGCGCCGGCTCCGCGCGGCGTGCCGCAGATCGAGGTCACCTTCGACATCGATGCCAACGGCATCGTGCACGTGACCGCGAAGGACAAGGGCACGGGCAAGGAGAACACGATCAAGATCTCCGACGGCAGCGGGCTGTCGAAGGAGGAGATCGACCGGATGATCAAGGACGCCGAGGCCCACGCCTCGGAGGACAAGGCTCGCCGCGAGGAGGCCGAGACCCGCAATCAGGCGGAATCGCTGGTCAACCAGACCGAGAAGTTCCTCGCCGAGAGCGGTGACAAGGTGCCGGCCGAGAACAAGGCGAAGGTCGAGGCGGCCATCGCCGAGGCGAACGCTGCGCTGGCCGGTATCGATCTGACCGCCGTCAAGCAGGCGGTCGAGAAGCTCAACGCCGAGTCGCAGGCCCTGGGCCAGGCGATGTACGCCGCTGCGGGTGCCGACGGCGGCGCGGGCGCGGCCGGTGGCGGTGCCGCCGACGCGGCCGACGACGGTGTCGTGGACGCCGAGGTGGTGGACGACGAGGGCGCCAAGTAATGGCGGCGGACGGGAACCCCACCGAGTCCGGTGCGCCCGTGGACGCCGAGGTCGTCGAGACCTCGGCGCCCGAGGCGGCCGACGCGACCGCTGAGGCG
This sequence comes from Tsukamurella soli, assembly GCF_039541155.1. Lineage (NCBI taxonomy): Bacteria > Bacillati > Actinomycetota > Actinomycetes > Mycobacteriales > Tsukamurellaceae > Tsukamurella > Tsukamurella soli. Next base: position 10,162 of record NZ_BAABFR010000061.1, on the reverse strand, counting down.
GGCGCGGCGGACACGGCCGCCGGCGGTCATCAGGTGGCGGAGTTGACTGCCGACCTGCAGCGGCTGTCCGCGGAGTTCGCCAACTACCGCAAGCGCATCGCGAAGGACGTGCAGGAGGCCCGCGCGGCCGGCAAGGCCGCCGTGGTGGCCGAGCTGCTGGTGGTCCTCGACGACCTGGAGCGTGCACGCAGCCACGGCGACCTCGACACGGGACCGCTGAAGTCGGTGTCGGACAAGCTCGACGGCGTGCTCAAGGCCCAGGGCCTCGAGCCGTTCGGGGCGGTGGGAGACGACTTCGATCCCGCGGTCCACGAGGCGGTCCAACACGAGGGCGACGGTGCCGATCCGGTGATCGGTGTGGTCATGCGACAGGGCTACCGCGTGGGTGGCAAGGTGATCCGCACGGCACTGGTGGGCGTGGTCGACCGCGCCCCCGGCGCTTCGGCGCCCGGGGTAGGGAGCAGCGACGGCAGTGACAACAACGATAGAGATCAGACGTCCGGGGCGGACGCCTGACGTGAAGGAGGTGATGCCCAGTGGCCCAACGGGAATGGGTTGAGCAGGACTTCTACAAAGAGCTGGGCGTCAGCTCCGACGCGAGCCAGGACGACATCAAGAAGGCGTACCGGAAGCTGGCCAACGAGCTGCATCCGGACAAGAACCCGGGCGACAAGAACGCGGAGGAGCGCTTCAAGCGCGTCTCCGAGGCGAACTCGGTGCTGTCGGATCCGGCGAAGCGCAAGGAGTACGACGAGACCCGCCGCATGTACGGCAGCGGGGCCAGGTTCGGCTCCGGTGGCGGCTTCGGCGGGTACGGGCAGCCCGGCAATGCCGGTGGCAGCCAGGGCTTCTCGTTCTCGGACATCTTCGAGGGCGGCGGCGGCAACGCCGGCGGCTTCGGGGACCTCTTCGATGGGCTGTTCAACCGTGGCGGAGCCGCCGCGGGGCCGCAGCCGACACCGTCCCGGCCGCGCCGTGGCAGCGACCTGGAATCCGAGCTCACGCTGGGTTTCCGGGACGCGACGCTCGGCGTGACCACCCCGATCACGCTCACGTCACCGTCGCCGTGCACAACCTGCCACGGCTCCGGTGCGAAACCCGGGACCAGCCCGCGGGTCTGCCCGCACTGCAACGGTTCCGGGCTGATCAGCCGCAACCAGGGTGCGTTCAGCTTCTCTGAGCCGTGCCCCGACTGCCGCGGCACCGGGTCTATCATCGACGACCCGTGCCCCGACTGCTCGGGGACGGGCGTGACGGTGCGCACCCGTACCGTCAACGTCAAGATCCCGCCGGGCGTCGCAGACGGCCAGCGCATCCGCCTGGCCGGCCAGGGACAGGCGGGGATGCGCGGGGCACCGTCGGGCGACCTGTTCGTCACCGTGCACGTCGAGGCCGACGACGTCTTCACCCGAAAGGGCGACGACCTGCTGGTCACGCTCCCGGTGGGCTTCTCCGAGCTCGCTCTGGGGGCGACGGTGACGGTGCCCACGCTGGGCCAGCCGGTGGGGGTCAAGATCCCCGCGGGTACGCCCGACGGCCGGACCCTGCGGGTCCGCGGTCGGGGGGTGCCCAAGCGGTCCGGCGGTGCCGGCGACCTGCTCGTGAAGGTGAGCGTCGCGGTCCCGGCGAAGCTGGACGCCGCCGCGAGCGAGGCGCTGCGTGCGTACGTGGAGGCCGAGCGGGCGAGCGGGTTCGACCCGCGCAGCGGCTGGGCCGGCGCCGGGAGCGGAGCGAGCGGGCCGAGTAGGCCCGGCGCCGGGAGCGGAGCGAGCGGGCCGAGTAGGTCGGGTGCGTGATGCCCAAGATCCCGGAGTTCCCGCAGGACCCGGACGCCCATGTGTTCATGATCTCGGTCGCCGCTCAGCTGGCCGGGATGCATGCGCAGACCCTCCGCACGTACGACCGCCTCGGGCTCGTGACGCCCGAGCGGTCGTCGGGCGGGGGTCGGCGCTACTCGACCCGCGACGTCGACCTGCTCCGTGAGGTGCAGCGGCTGTCGCAGGACGACGGTGTGAATCTGGCCGGGATCAAGCGGATCATCGAGCTGACCAACCAGGTCGACGCCCTGCAGCATCGGGTGGAGGAGCTCACCGCCGATCTCGACGCGGCCCGCGCAGAGTCCGCGCAGCGGGTTCGGTCGGGTGAGTTGGTCCACGTGCCGAAGTCGAACGCGATGGTCGTGTGGGAGCCCCGCGTCGGTCGCCGCCGAAGCTGACCTCGGGACTGGAACACGAAGGCCGCGAACCGGAATCGGTTCGCGGCCTTCGTCGTCCCATCAGTCGGGCCGCCGATGTCCGTACGAGGCGCGCGACAGCGCTCAATCCCGCTGGGTAGCAAGACGTGTCGGTATCGGGGCGAGGGGGTGGTTCGCCCGGACGGGGGTGTGTCGGCCGGAGCTCACGCTCCTCTGCGGCGCACAGTGAGAGGGAAGTTACCGCCGCCGATCGGTGCGCAATCGCACGGTGATCGGCCCTGACGTGGGCGTAACCGGGGCGGCGTGTGCTGTCGGTATGAATCAGCCCACAAGCATCTTCGACCAGATCGGCGGCTACGAAGCTCTTATGGCCGTCGTCGACGACTTCTACGTCCGTGTCCTCGCCGACGGCGAGCTCGCCGGATTCTTCACCGGTACCACCATGTCCCGGCTCAAGGGGCGCCAGGTGGAGTTCTTCGCCGCGGCCCTGGGCGGGCCGGATCCATACACCGGCGCGCCGATGAAGCAGGTGCACCGGGGCCGCGGGATCACCATGCATCACTTCGAGCTGGTCGCCGGGCACCTGAGGGACGCTCTGCTCGCTGCCGGCGTCCCGGCCGACGTGGCGTCGCAGATCCTCCGCTCGATCGCCCCGATGGCACGTGACATCGTCTCAGCGGGCGCTGCCTGACGCCTGCAGAGGGAGTCGACGCGGAAGCTGTCCGCGCGCCGACGGTTCAGTGTCGCAGCGGGTCGTGCAGGATGCGCTGCGGGTTCGCGCCCGCTCGTTGTGCGGCCTCGACGGCGGCCGTCACCATCGCCGGCGGGCCGGAGATCAGAACCTGTTGTCCCTGCAGGTCCAGCCCGTTGATGGCGTCGACGACGGTGCCGTGCCGCAGGCTCAGGGCCCGGTGCGGGGGCGCCGGATCGTCCATCCACCATGGGTCGCGCCGCTCGTCGGTGACCTGGGTGACTCGCAGCCACGGGTTGGTCGAGGCGATGGCGCCCAGGGCTTCCGCGTCGTAGAGCGCGCCGGGCGAGCGGGCGCCCACGATCAGGTGCACCAGCGGGTTGTCCGCTTCGATCGACATCTGCATCAGTATCGACTTCATCGGAGCGAGGCCGGTGCCGCCTGCCACCATCGTCACCGGCCGGCTACCGTCGACGCGCATCTGGCCGTGGATCTGGCCGAACTCCCAGATGTCACCCGGCTGCGTCTCCTGGTGGATGATGCGCGACACCCAGCCGTTGGGTACGGACCGGATGTGGAACTCGAGGTGCCCCTGTGTGTTCGGCGGCATGGCGATCGAGTAGGTGCGCCAGTAGCGGGGCAGCTGGGGGATCTGCGTCTCCACGTACTGGCCGGCTCGGAAGATCATCGACTCGCCCGCGACGAGTCGCACGATGGTCAGGTCCCGCGACGGCCGGAGGACCTCGACGACGCGGGCGCTGCGGCGGGCCGGTGTGGGGTCCGACTCGGCGGCGCCTCGCATGATGCCGGTCAGCATGTGCGTCGTCTGGTCGATCAGCGCCAGGTCGTCCTCGTCGAGCTGATCGGCGCCGCAGGTGTAGACGATCTCGTCGTACAGCGTCGTCCGGATCGCGTCGTAGTGCAGCTGGACGACTCCGAATTTGCGGTGGTCGCGGCCCAGCTGCGCGACGAATTCGATGAGGGCCTCGTGGGATTCGGTGGTCGGAAGGGCCCGTAGCGCGTGCAGCAGGATCTCGAGCAGGATGTCCCGGTGCTGCTTCATCGACGCGGGGAACATGTCCCGAACATCCGGGTAGCGAACGAACAGGCGTGCGAACAGTCGCTTGGTGAAGTCTTCGCCATCGGCTTCGAGCAGGTCGGCGATCTGCAGCAGCCCGTGCCGCGAGTGGGTGCCCACGTCGTTTCGCTCCTGCCGTCGCTATCTCAGAGTCGTACCCGACTCATGCTAGCCGTCATGGGCCGACCCATCGGCACGAGCGGCGGCCGATGAAAAATCTTGACTTGAGCGGAACAGACTCAAGGATTCGTGTGTTGTAGCTGTCGACGTTGCATACTTGAGCGCATTAGGCTCAGGTTGGCAATCATCGGATACTGGAAGCACGGCAACCCCGAGGAGGGGCATACATGGATTCGTTCAACCCCACGACCAAGACGCAGGCGGCCCTGACCGCCGCACTGCAGGCGGCGTCGTCGGCGGGTAACCCGGACATCTCCCCGGCGCACCTGCTGGTGGCGCTGCTGGATCAGACCGACGGCATCGCCGCACCGCTGCTCAAGGCTGTGGGCGTCGACCCCGTCACCGTCCGCAACCGTGCGGAGGAACTCGTCGAGCGCAAGCCCACGGCGTCCGGCGCCACCGCCACGCCGCAGCTGAGCCGCGAGGCGATCGCATCGATCAGCGCTGCACAGAAGCTCGCCACGGAGATGGGCGACCAGTACGTCTCCACGGAGCACGTCCTGTACGGGCTGGCCGAGGCCGGCGGCGAGGCCGCCAAGCTGCTGGCCGATGCAGGCGCGTCGCCGTCGGCGATCCGCGACGCGTTCACCGCCGTCCGGGGCAGCGCGAAGGTGACCTCGGCCGACCCCGAGGGGCAGTACCAGGCGCTGGAGAAGTACTCCACCGACCTCACCGCGCGAGCCCGTGAGGGCAGGCTAGACCCGGTCATCGGGCGCGACACCGAGATCCGTCGCGTCGTGCAGGTGCTCTCGCGCCGTACCAAGAACAACCCCGTGCTGATCGGCGAGCCCGGCGTGGGCAAGACCGCCATCGTCGAGGGCCTGGCGCAGCGCGTGGTCACCGGCGACGTGCCGGAGTCGCTGCGCGGCAAGACCGTCATCTCGCTCGACCTGGGCTCGATGGTGGCCGGCGCCAAGTACCGCGGCGAGTTCGAGGAGCGGCTCAAGGCCGTGCTCGACGAGATCAAGAACTCGTCCGGGCAGATCATCACCTTCATCGACGAGCTGCACACGATCGTCGGCGCCGGCGCCACCGGCGACTCGGCCATGGACGCGGGCAACATGATCAAGCCGATGCTGGCGCGCGGCGAGCTGCGTCTCGTGGGTGCGACGACGCTCGACGAGTACCGCCAGTACATCGAGAAGGACGCCGCGCTCGAGCGCCGGTTCCAGCAGGTGCTGGTCGGCGAGCCGAGCGTGGAGGACACCGTCGGCATCCTGCGTGGACTCAAGGAGCGGTACGAGGTGCATCACGGCGTGCGCATCACCGACTCCGCGCTGGTGGCCGCCGCCTCGCTGTCGGACCGCTACATCACGTCCCGGTTCCTGCCGGACAAGGCGATCGACCTGGTCGACGAGGCCGCGTCGCGCCTGCGGATGGAGATCGACTCCCGCCCGGAGGAGATCGACGCGGAGGAGCGCATCGTCCGTCGCCTCGAGATCGAGGAGATGGCGCTGTCGAAGGAGTCCGACGACGCGTCGAAGGACCGGCTCGAGAAGCTGCGCGGCGAGCTCGCCGACCACAAGGAGAAGCTGGCCCAGCTGAACTCGCGGTGGCAGAACGAGAAGAGTGCCATCGACTCGGTCCGCGCGCTCAAGGAGCAGCTGGAGACGCTCAAGGGCGAGTCCGAGCGCGCCGAGCGCGACGGTGACTACGGCCGCGCCGCGGAGCTGCGCTACGGCCAGATCCCGAAGCTCGAGAAGGAGCTGGACGAGGCGGTCGCCAAGTCCGGCGCCGCGTCCGACGGTGACGTGATGCTCAAGGAGGAGGTCGGCCCCGACGACGTCGCGGACGTGGTGTCCGCCTGGACCGGCATCCCCGCGGGTCGCATGCTCGAGGGCGAGACGGCCAAGCTGCTGCGCATGGAGTCGCACATCAAGGATCGTGTGATCGCGCAGGAGGCGGCCATCGAGGCGGTCTCGGACGCCGTGCGGCGCACCCGCGCCGGGATCGCGGATCCGAACCGGCCGACCGGCTCGTTCATGTTCCTGGGCCCCACCGGCGTCGGCAAGACCGAGCTGGCCAAGGCGCTCGCCGAGTTCCTGTTCGACGACGAGCGCGCGATGGTGCGCATCGACATGTCCGAGTACGGCGAGAAGCACTCGGTCGCGCGGCTGGTCGGCGCGCCCCCCGGGTACGTCGGCTACGACCAGGGCGGTCAGCTGACCGAGGCGGTCCGTCGGCGGCCCTACACGGTGGTGCTGTTCGACGAGGTGGAGAAGGCCCACCCGGACGTGTTCGACGTGCTGCTGCAGGTGCTCGACGAAGGCCGCCTGACCGACGGCCAGGGACGCACGGTGGATTTCCGCAACACCATCCTGATCCTCACGTCCAACCTGGGTGCGGGCGGCGACGCCGATCAAGTGATGGCGGCGGTGCGCGCGAGGTTCAAGCCGGAGTTCATCAACCGTCTCGACGACGTGCTGATCTTCGAGTCGCTCGGCAAGGAGCACCTCGAGTCGATCGTCGACATCCAGCTGGGGCAGCTGCGCAAGCGGCTGGCGCAGCGGCGCCTGGACCTGCAGGTGTCCGACGGTGCGCGGTCGTGGCTCGCGGAGCGCGGCTTCGACCCGATCTACGGGGCCCGGCCGCTGCGCCGACTGGTGCAGCAGGCCATCGGCGACCAGCTCGCCAAGGCGCTGCTGGCCGGCGATGTGCGGGACGGCGACGTGGTTCCGGTGAACGTCTCGCCCGACGGTGACCGCCTGGTCATCGGCTAGCGATCCGCTCGAGGCGGGGTACGACGGTGACGTCGTGCCCCGCCTCTCGCGTCTGCAGCTCCGGAAGGGCTGCGCGCCGAGAGGTGTCGTACCCGCCTGGCATCCTTCGGAGTGGGGGAAGGGGGTCGCAGATGACGGCGACCAACTGGGTGACGCTGATAGCGGCGTTGTTCGGCATCTCGGGGGTGCTGACGACGCTGTGGCAAAGGCAGAGATCGGAGCAACGGGACCGAGCGCATCGGGCGGAGCATGATGCCCGGACCGAGTGGTGGAAGCGGTACGCGTGGGCGGTCGAGACGACGACGAGGGCAGAGCCCAGGCCCGAGGCGGCCGGCCCGAGCACCGTGCGAGCACTCGCCCGATCACCGCTTGTCACGATCAGCGAAATGGACATCGTGGCCGATCTGGTGCAACCGCCGGGGTCCGGTGATACTGGAGACGGCAGACCGGAGGGAGGATGATCATGGGCAGCATCGAGGAGAGCGCTGCGGCGCGCGCCAAGGCGGACTTCCATCTATGGGGAATGACGCCGCACAACCGCCGGATCTCGGCGCAGATCGTCGTCGAGGTGGCCCGTCGTAAGGGTGAGGAGCCCGAGCAATGGGTGCTCGACGTCGCCGAGGGGCGCCTGCCGGCCTGATCCGGCGCACACGGGTCGAACCGCGGCCACGGTATCCCGCGCCCGGCGCGGGGCGCGGGGCGCCGTTGTCCTGCAGACGATCTGATCGCCCGATTCGGGTGCTGCCCAGAGTGATCGGGTGCGAACCTGGAACCGGGGCCGACGCGGCTCTGCGGTCGAGCGCCCGATGGGGCGAGAGGTGAGGTCTGCGATGGCGCGCGTGGCGTGGTTCTTCCCGACGCTCGGTGACGACGAGATCCCGGAGAGTCTGCGGTCGTTGTTCGCGAAGGCGCGTGAGCGAATAGGGTTCCTACCCAACGTCTTCCGCGCGTACGCGGTGCGGCCTGAGCGGTTCTCCCCGTGGTTCACCCACTTCTCGTCGCTGCACGAGCCCACCGAGGGACTGACCACCGCGGACCGCGAGATGATCGGCGTGGTGGTGTCGTCGATCAACAGGTGCCCCTACTGCGTCGTCTCGCACGGGCACGCGCTGCGCGAGGCGTCGGGTGACCAGTTCACCGCCGACACCGTCGCCATCAACTGGCGGCACGCCGATCTGTCCGACAAGCAGCGGGCGATCTGTGCGTACGCCGAAAAGCTCACGCTGGCGCCGCACACCGCGAGCGAGGGCGATCTCGAGGCGCTCGCCGCGGTGGGGCTCACCAGCCGGGAGGTCTGGGACGTGATCGAACTCGCGGCGATGTACGCGTTCACCAACCGGATGGCGCTGGCGACCGGGCAGATGCCGAACGAGGAGTACCACTACCAGGACCGGGCTCCGCGCTGAGCGCGGAGCCCGGTTCCGGCGGTGTCGCCGGCCGGCCTGGCGGCCGGCAGGCAGTCGATCAGGCCGGGATCCAGATCGGGCCGAGCCAGAAGCCCCAGCCGTAGCCGTTCCAAATGGGCTGGTGCCACCCCCCGTGCCAGAACACGGGCGCGTGATAGCCGCCGCCCCATCCCGGCCGGCCCCAGCCACCCGGTCCGGGGTGCCAGTAAGACGCCGCTGGGGTGACGGGGGCGGCGTTCGCAGTGCCGGCGCCGATGCCCAGGGCAGCCCCGGCCAGGCCGAGGCCGATGACCCCTCCTGCCGCGATCTTCCGTGCATTCATCGTGTGTCGTCCTTTCGTCCGCCGGTTTTCCGGCACCACAACAGTGGCGCGTGGGGTTACAAGATGTGTGAGAGCAAGCTGTCAACTTCTTGGAGGAGCGGGACACGGGTTGATCTGCGACGATGTGCGTCACACCACGGCGTGGACGACCCGGACTATCCACCTGATAGTGGACCTTTCACAGATCGCTCTCAGCCGTGCCACCTACCTTCGTGCCAGGTCGCCGGAACGCGATCGCGCCGTCGGGTGTTCGCGTCCGATGCTGCGGCGACCACGGAAACGGGCCGCTTGCGGCCTCGTCGAGGGAAGAGGAGTCGCGATGTCCCGCGCGATCGACCAACCCTCTCGGCGTGTCACGCCGCCACCGTCGGAACCCCGCCGTCGCCCCTGGCTCGCGACCCTGCTGTGCCTGCTCGGCGTCGGCGTCGTAGGTGCCGGCGTCGCGTGGGCGATCTACGAGATCGGGCAGCCCCGGCAGTCTGCGCAGCAGGCCGAGATGGTCCAGAACGACGGGACGCCGGTCAGCCGGCCCATGCGGGGCGTGGCGATCACGCCCGGCCGTGAGGTCGTCGGCAGTATCAGCAGCATCAGCGACGGCGGGATCGGTGTGCTCTCCCGACCCGGCGGCGACAGCACCGAACTGCGGACCACTCCTGACACCCAGGTGACCACCACGCACGGCAGCAGCCTCAAGGACCTGTCGGTGGGTGACGTGGTGATCGTCGAGGTCAGTGCCGACGGGTCCACCGCGCTCGCGATCTTCTCCGGCCAGATATCTGTGGCCAGTGCCGACTCGGCCGGTCAGTAAGCCGTGGATCTTCGCGGTTCCTGGGTGTCGGGCCGCCGCCGCGCCACCCGATCGCTAGGCTGAACCCCGATGTACATCCTCTACTTCGTCCTCGCAGTGGTGTGCGCGGCCGCCGCGGCCGCGCTCATCCAGTACGAGCGCACCCACACGCCCGACGTGCACAAGGAGCGGGCGGCGTGGGCCGCGGCCCGCGAGTTCGTGTTCCAGGCCCAGGACCCGGCCCTGCGCACCAAGTGGCACCGCGGCGGAATCGCCGGTCACGAGCGGGTCGAGATCGTCGACGTCGCCCACGGCACCTACTTCGGGTCGAGCGCTTACGTCTTCGACCTCGCCGGAGCCGTCACCGTGGTGGCCGTCGCCCGGCAAGGTTCCTCGGGGGTACTGCTGGACATGCGCGGCACCGAGGTGCCGCCGCCGCACGAGCCCGGGATGGATCCGCTCGGCGCACTGGGACCCCGCGTGCTGTACACGAACAACCCGGACGTCGCCCGCAGGGTGTGTGACCGGCGCATGGTGACGCTTGCCGAGCAGGTCCCGGAGTACATCGAGATCCTGTGGAACGAGGGCGGCTGGACGCTCGCTGCGATGGCCCCCACCGAGGATGGCGACGACATCGACGAGGCGCTCGAGGCGACCCGCCGGTTCCGTGACCTGTTGCGTGTCCTGCCGCCCGAGGAACTGGTCGCCGTCGGACCGGCGGCGCCGCGCGATCCCGGCGCCCCCGTCCCCGCCCGCCCGTCCGGCGCGGTGCCGCGGCCGTCCG
>NZ_BAABFR010000060.1:0-31682 GCF_039541155.1 Tsukamurella soli | reverse complement strand
CCCGCGGGCCCGGCACCGTCGACACCCACCGTGAACCCCGGGGGACCGATGATCCCGCTCGGCCCGGGCCCTGTCTGCCTGCAGGTCCCGGCCGAGCGCGTCGCCGCGGCCGTTGCGACGTTGCCGCGCGCGTTTCCGGACGCACCCTGGCGGGTCACCGCGCAGGGGTCGACGGTCGGCTGCGCGCTCGACTGGGTACAGGTGTCCCCACAGGGTGCGACGGGCAGCTCACCCACGCGGATCCTGTTCTTCGACCACGACAGGTACGTCGGGCCGGCCACGCCCAAGGCCACCGCGTTCACGTCGGTCGTCGGGGTGGGGCGCGGCGAGGTCACCGTTCGCTACCGGTGGATCGTCGGGAACGAGCCGGACGCCGACCCGCACGGCCTGGCCTACGTCCGGTTCGCGCTGACCCCGCAGCACGGGGTCCGCGCGCTCGACCCGATCCCGGCGCAGGTGCACGCCTCGTAGCCGGTCAGGACCGGATCAACCCGCGGTCGCGCAGCCAGACGACGATCGCGTCGAGCACCTCCGCGCGGTTCGTCTCGTTGAGGATCTCGTGCCGCGCATCGGGATACGTGACCACGGTGATGTCGGTCAGCCCCGCCGTACGGTACCGCTGTTCGAGCGCGTGCAGGAGCGCCAACTCGCCGTTGACGGGATCCTTCTCGCCCACCACGAGATACAGCCGCAGATCGGACCGGATCCGATCGGTGAGCGCGGCGGCCGCCACGGCGTCCTCGAACATCGCCCGGTTCCCGGCGATGTCGAGGCCGAACCCGCAGCGGGGGTCGGCGACGTACGCGTCGACCACCGACTCGTCCCGGGACAGCCAGTCGAAGTCGGTGCGGGCGGGCTGGAACGGCGCGTTGAACATCTCCAGCCCGACGGGGCTGTCCAGGTCCAGCGCCGGTGCGAGCAGGTCGATCGCCGCGGTGCCGGAGAGTATCACGCCGTCCGGGCCGGCACCCCCGCCGGCGGCCGGTGTGACCAGATACTGCTGGGTCGCGAACGACCCCATACTGTGCGACAGCAGCGTCAGCGGGAGCCCGGGGTGCGCGGCGCGCGCCAGCGCCGACAGCACGCCGATGTCGGCGACGAGCTCAGTCCACCCCTCGGCCCCGATCCGCCCGTACCGCTCCGGCGATCCCGCCGTCGCGCCGTGGCCCCGATGATCCTGCGCGTACACGACCAGGCCCTGCGTGCCGAGCCGTTCGGCGGTCTCGGTGTAGCGCAGCGCGTGCTCGCCGAGGCCGTGCGTCAGCTGGACGATGCCGGTCGGCGGCCCCGCGGGATCCCACCGGTAGGCCGTGATCACAGCGCCGTCGCGGCCGGTGAACGTGAAGGTGTCGGGCATGCCGGGGATCTCCATTCGATGAGTGCGGCGGGTACGTCCACGACGTCCGCCGGATCGGCTATTCCGCCGCGTCGGGTTCGACGTACCGCGGGAACACGCCCTGCGGCTTCGGCAGCGGAGTACCGGGCGCGAGCGGGGTGTCGAGGTCCGCGAACGACCGGCCCGACTCCGACGGCAGGTCGAGCAGCGTCAGCAGTTCCTCCGCCGACGTGGGCATCACGGGCTGGATCAGGATCGCGACGCGGCGCACGACCTCGGCGGTGACGTACAGCACCGTCCCCATCCGCTCCGGGTCGCTCGCCTTGAGCTTCCACGGCTCCTGCGCCGAGAAGTAGCGGTTGGTGTCGGCGAGCACCTCCCAGATCGCCTCCAGATAGAGGTGCAGCGCCTGGTCGTCGATGTGCCGCCGCACCGTCTCCGTCAGTCCGGCGGCCTTGGCGAGCAATGCCTCGTCGTCAGAGGTGAACGCGCCCGGGTGCGGGACCGTGCCGTGGCAGTTCTTGTTGATCATCGACAGCGAGCGCTGCGCGAGGTTGCCCAGCTCGTTGGCGAGGTCGGCGTTCATCCGACCGACGATCGCCTCGTGGCTGTAGCTCCCGTCCTGCCCGAAGCTCACCTCGCGGAGCAGGAAGAACCGCATCGCATCCAGGCCGTACGCGTCGATCAGCGCGTACGGGTCGACCACGTTGCCGACCGACTTGCTCATCTTCTCGCCCTTGTTGAACAGGAAGCCGTGCGCGAAGACCCGCTCGGGCAGCTCGATCCCGGCGCTCATCAGGAAGGCCGGCCAGTACACCGCGTGGAACCGGATGATGTCCTTGCCGATCATCTGCAGGTTCGGCGGCCAGTACTTCTGGAACTGCTCGGATTCCGTGTCCGGGTACCCGGCGCCGGTGAGGTAGTTGGTCAGGGCGTCGACCCACACGTACATCACGTGCTCGTCGTCGCCGGGCACGGGGACGCCCCAGTCGAAGGTGTCGCGCGAGATGGACAGGTCGCGCAGGCCCGACTTGATGAAGCTGACGATCTCGTTGCGCCGGGTGGCGGGCTCGAGGTAGCCGGGGCGCTCCTCGAACAGCTGCAACAGGCGGTCCTGGTACGCGGACAGCTTGAAGAAGTAGGACGCCTCCTCGGTCCAGTCGACCGGGGTGCCGGTGGTGGTGGCCACGCGCGTGCCGTCCTCGAGCACGGTGGTCTCGTCCTGCGCGTAGTACGCCTCGTCACGCACCGAGTACCAGCCGGAGTAGGTGCCCCGGTAGATGTCGCCGGCGTCGGCCATCCTCTGCCAGATCGCCTTGGACGCCTCGTAGTGATCGGGGTCCGTGGTGCGGATGAACCTGTCGAAGGTGGCGCCCACGGCGCGCTGCATGGCCTCGAACGCAGCGGCGTTTCGGTCGGCGAGGGCCTTGGTCCCGATGCCCTCCTTGGCCGCCGTCTGCTGCATCTTCAGGCCGTGCTCGTCGGTGCCGGTGAGGTAGAACACGTCGAAGCCGTCGAGCCGCTTGAACCGCGCGATGGTGTCTGTCGCGATGTACTCGTAGGCGTGCCCGATGTGCGGCGCGCCGTTGGGGTATGCGATCGCCGTGGTGATGTAGAAGGTCTTTTCTGCAGCCATGATGGGCCTCAGCTTATCGGGGCGTGCACCTACCCGGAGCAATGCAGCGTGGTTCCGACCCGCCTCGGGAGATCTTCCCTCCCAGCCGATCGCGGGCGCCCCGGAATCGACGTGCCTCGCCCCGGAGTCGACGTGTATTCGGCGCAGGCGCCCCTATGGAGCGGGGCGCGTGCGGCGCATCGTCAGCTTCCCGCCTTGGTGAGTATGGCGAACTCGGCCGACGCCTTCTGTTGGGCGACGTCGAGGCTGTCACCCGTCAGGTCGGCCACATAGCGACCCACCGTGACCCCGCAGCGCACCGAGGAGCCGACGGCGTCGCGCACGCACTTCATCGCCGGCACGTCGGGCGCCGACGCGGCGTGTATGTCACCGGGGGCCGAGTACATAGCGGTCAGCAGGGTGGTCGCGGCGGCGGCGTCACGAGTGCGGTAGACGACACCGTCGGCCTGTCCGACCAGGTCGACGCCGGCCTGCTCGTACTTGCCCGCGGTGGCCAGGGTCGGGATGCGGTGCAGCAGCCCCGCGAGCCCGTAGTAGCCGGTCATCAGCTCGGGCACCCCGCCGTCGGTGGGGTTCGACAGTGGCAGGGTCCGCGCCAGGATCCCGTCGGAGTCCGACGGGAGCTTGGGAACGTCGGCGACGGGCGTCGGGGTGAACGTCTTCAGCTTGGGCACCTCGAGCGAGAAGGCCTTGGACACGAACCCGGTGGCCTCGGCGTCGGTCGGCCCGGTGCCGCTCACGTTGATCACGATCGGGCCCTGCGCCAGGTAGCTGTCCACGGTGCCGGGCTTGAACACCGAGGCCACCACGCCCGGTGTGCCGGGGACCGTCACCTGCTGGCGTGCGGCGGTCGCCGCGCGGATGGCCGACACCGCACTGGTCGCTGCGGCGTCGGTCTTGAAGCGGTACAGGCCGATCCGCACCGCCACTGTCGGGTCGGTCAGCTTGTCGCCGCGGGTGGTGGTCATGCCGACCTGCATGTCGTTGGCCTCGAACACGGTGGCCGTGCCGTCCGGGACGCGGTTCGACAGCTCGATACCGGACAGGACGGGGAACGACCGCAGCGCCGCGCCACCGATCACCATGCGGGGGTCTACCTCGTTGCCTTGGATGAGCGCCTCGCCCATCCGGTTGCCCTCTTCGACCCACGCGCCGTCGGAGCTGTTGGGCGGGATGACCCGCGGCGTGGTCGGGTAGGTGCCGACGTTCAGGTCCGACGGGACGGCGGCCGGCGGCGGCGCAGCGACGTTGGACGACGTCCCGCTCGTCGCGGTGCCGGAGGTGGCGCTCGAGCATCCCGCCAGGGCGGCGGTGGTCACGGTCGCGACGGACAGGGCGCACACGAATGCTTTCTTCACGAAGGTCATTGTGCGTCACCCGCTTGGCTCCAGGTTGGGTTCCGGTTGTACTCCTGTACTCCGGCTACGCGAACGGGTCGGGCAGCAGCAGGGTCACGTCCACCTCACCCGGCGGGGGTGGCGCCGCGTCGGTCTGCCAGTCCAGGGCCGCGACGTGCCGTGAAAGGCCCGCGAGCGCGGTCACGTCGGCCGTCCCGCCGCCCCAGGGTGCCTCGCCCGCGTGATCGACGGCGCGCAGGTCCACAGCGAGCAGGCCGCCCGGGCGGCGCGTGACCTCGACGGTGCGCGCCTGCTGCGGCGCGTCGATCAGCGACGCGGTGGTGGCCTCCCACAGCGGGTGCGGCCCGGCGTGAGCGCGGACCGCGTGCCGGTGCGTGTGTCCGCTGAGCCACAGCACCGCCGACGGGTGCGACGTGAGTTCGGCGAGGAGCTCGGCCTCGAGGACCCGCCGGTCGGACCCGTCGCTGAGCGCGTTGGTGAGGCAGTGCGCGGGGTGGTGCGAGGCGATCACGCAGTACCGACGCTCGGCGTCGGCCGACGTGAGTTCGCCCCGCAGCCAGTCGAACTGGGCGTCGTCCACCGATCCCTGCCAGTATCCGTGGTGGTTCACGGTGTCCAGCACCAGCAGCGTCACGCGCTGCAGGTCGTGGCGGTAGTAGGCCAGCCCGGTCTCGCGGTTCCATCCCGTGAAGCCGTGCCCGTCGCCGTGTGCGGCGATGAATTCGGCACGCGACACGATCCGCCGGTCCGCGTCCGGGGTCACCTGAGCGAACCGCAAGCGCCGCAACGCATCGAGCGAGAGCCCGCCCGGGCTGCCGGCCGCCACCGCGAACGCCACCCGGGCGCCGTCGTCCCAGTCCTCGGGAAAGGCGACGGGTTTCGCTGCGCCCGTGGTGAATCCGGCCAGTTCGTCGGGAAGCGCGAGGGTGCCCTGCACAAGTCGGTCGTGGTTGCCGTGCGAGGTGAACCAGGGCACCGTCAGGCCCGGCGAGTCGAACGGGCGGCGGCAGGCGGTCAGCAGGCCGGGCACCGTCGGGAGGCCGAAGCGGGTGGTCGGGCGGCAGCCGCCCGTCTCGGGTTGCCAGTACGCCGGATCCCCGCTGCCTGCAACACCTTCGAAGCGCTCCGGGTCGCCGGAATCGGGGGTCACCCGGCCGCCGTCGAGTACTCCGAGGTACCAGCGGATCTCGTTGAGTTGCGCGTTGTCCACATTGTCGCCGGTGCTGATCGCGGCCTCGACCGGAGCGCCCGTGGCCGGTCCGCCGGAGAGGCCGTTGACCGCTGTGACCATCGCGGCCGCGACCTGTGTGGTCAGGATCTCCTGCGGCCGATACGAACCCACGTGGCCCACCCGCTCGTGGGCGGGGTGATCGGGGTCGCCGAAGCGGTCCAGCAGTTCGAGCCGCCCCGGCGATTGCGTGTCGCACACGTGCAGGTCCGACAGGTGCACGGCACACAGCAGCGTCTCTCCGGCAGGGCGGACGGTGACGGGCGATCCCGGCGCGAGTTCACGACGAACGACCATCGCACCAGCGTGCCCGAGCTCGGTTGCGGTCGGGAGTGAGCGCCGTGAACGGGTCTGGAACGCGAGGTGGCGCGTGACCGGGCGAGTGGGCCGCGGGCGCGCCTGGGAGACTGGCCCGCATGGGAAAGAGGAAGCCGCCGCCGCCCCTGCCGGAGCCCTTGGCGGGGCTCGTCGACGCGCACACGCACATCGACTCGTGCGGTGCCCGCACCCCGCAGGCGGTCCGCGAGCTCGTCGACCGGGCCGCCTCGGTGGGGGTGGATCGGGTGGTGACGGTGGCATGCGACCTCCGCGAGGCGCGGTTCGTGGTCGACGCGGCGCGCTGGGACGAGCGCGTGTACGCCGCGGTCGCGCTGCATCCGACCTCGGCGCACGAGCTCGCGGACGACGGTGTCGCGGTTGAGCTGGAGACCCTCGCCGCCGATCCGCGCTGCGTCGCGATCGGGGAGACCGGCCTGGACTGGTACTGGCTGGGCAAACGCGACGACGTGGCGACGCCCGAACAGCAGCACACGTCGTTCGAGTGGCATGTCGACCTCGCGAAGCGGCTCGGCAAGCCGCTGATGATCCACAACCGTGACGCAGACGAGGACATCCTGGCCGACCTGGACCGGTTCGGCGCGCCCGAGACGGTGATCTTCCACTGCTTCTCCGGCGACGCCGACATGGCGCGCCGATGCGTCGAGCGCGGCTACGTCCTCAGCTTCTCCGGCACCGTCACCTTCAGTAATGCGGTAGGGCTCCAGGAGGCGGCCCGACTGGTGCCGGACGGGCAGCTGCTGGTCGAGACCGATGCGCCGTTCCTGACCCCCCACCCGTACCGGGGTACGCCCAACGAGTCCTACGCCGTCCCGTACACCGCGCGCTTCCTCGCCGAGCTCCGCGGCGTGACCGCCGAGCATATCGCTTCGGCTACGACAGATAACGCTCGGAGGGTGTTCGGAATACCCATCTGACCTGCTATTTATCTCCTGGACTGGCCTTTGTGGCCGGTTCCCGTTACCGTATTGTGACCGAACGGCGATCATCCGATCACCGTGACAGCCGATCCGGGAAGACGTGACGTGGCAGAACTCGACGCCCTCGAAGCCGACAGGGACGCGCCTGCGACCCCCCGACCGAACCGGTTCACGCCCGCCCGGGTGGGCGCCGAGCGCACCGCCGAGTTCGATCTCGAGGGAGTGGCGACGCGCGTCGCCAAGCCCGGTGTGGCCGTCCGCTCCGAGGCCGACGCGCAGTCCGATGATCGCGTAGCTGCGCTCGAAGCCGAGATCCACACGCTCGAGGACGAGGTCCGCCACCTGCACGGCGACGTGGACGGACTCGAGGGCGAGGTGCACGACCTCGAAGGCGAGGTGCACTCGCTCGAGGACGAGGTCGAGCGCGCCCACGAGGCGGCGGCCGCAGCCGACGCCGGTGCCGCGAAGGCCCACCGTCCGCGCCGCCTGGCGGCGCTGCACACCCGCCCGGCCCGCATCGTGCTCGCCGTGCTGCTCGTGCTCCTCATGATCGGCGGCGGCCTGGCGATCTCGCTGTACCAGACGGTGACGCTCAACATCGACGGCCGCAGCCGCACCGTCGAGACCATGAGCAGCTCGGTCCGGTCGATCCTCGCGGCCGCGGGCATCCGTACCTCGGGCGCCGACCTGGTGAGCCCGGCGCTCTCGGCGCACATCCACGGCGGCGCGATCACCGTCCAGCACGCCCGGCCGATCACCATCAACGTCGACGGCAGCGTCCGGCACCTGACCACCACCTCGCTGACCGTGCAGGGCGCGCTCGCCCAGGCCGGCCTCGCCGATCCCCGCGACTTCACGTCGCTGCCCGGCTCCGCCGCGGTCCCGCTGACAGGGCTGGCCGTGTCGGTGAGCACGCCGGTGCGTGTGCACCTCGTCGACGCCGGCAAGGCGAGCACGGTGGACGCCGCCGGACGCACCGTCGGCGAGTACCTGGCCAAGCTGGGCGTGCCGCTGGAGCAGAACGACCAGGTCGTGCCCTCGGCCGGCACCCGGATCACGCCCGGGATGGACATCGCCGTGACGCGGCTCCGCACTCAGGAGATCACCATCACCGAGCGGTACATCGCGCCGCCTCGGAAGGTGCAGGACCCCACGCTGCAGACCGGCAAGATGATGGTGCGCAAGCCCGGCAAGGCCGGCAGCCAGCAGGTCCGGTACCTGGTGACCACTCGCAACGGCGTCGTCACCGGCCGGCAGCGCCTGGGTTCGAGCGTCACCGACTTCGGCGTCCCCGGCGTCATCGCGGTCGGCACCGCGCCCGGCGCCCCCTACGTCCCCGCCGGGTCCGTGTGGGACCAGCTGGCGCAGTGCGAGTCCACCGGCAACTGGGCCATCAACAGTGGCAACGGTTTCTACGGCGGCATCCAGTTCGACCTGAACACCTGGCTGCGCTGGGGCGGTGGCAAGTACGCGCCGCGTCCCGACCTGGCCAGCCGCGACGAGCAGATCGACATCGCCCGCAAGACGCTGTCGGCGCAGGGCTGGGGAGCCTGGCCCGCCTGCTCGGCGCACCTCGGCCTGTCCGGTAACGGGGAGTAGGGTCGGCGAGCGACGGCGGCGGGACTCCCGGCGTCGTCGCTAGCGACGGGGGACTGGACCTGAACTCGACACCGACACCGGCACGACTGCTCGGCCCCGCGGAGATCCGCGGTCTGGCCGAGCAGTTGTCCGTTCGCCCGACGAAGACGTTGGGGCAGAACTTCGTTCACGATCCGAACACCGTGCGCAAGATCGTCGCGACCGCCGGTGTGCAGCCCGACGACATCGCGCTCGAGGTGGGCCCCGGCCTGGGATCGTTGACCCTCGCCCTGCTGGACAACGCCGCCCGGGTCACCGCCGTCGAGATCGATCCCGTTCTTGCGCAGCAGCTTCCGATCACCGTCGCCGGCCGGGCGCCGGACCTCGCCGGCAGGCTCACGGTGATCGAGTCCGACGCGCTGCGCGTCGGCGGCGCGCAGGTGGCGGCGGCCGGGGCGCCGACGGTGCTGGTGGCGAACCTGCCGTACAACGTGGCCGTACCGGTGCTGCTGCATCTGCTCGCCGAGGTGCCCACGCTGCGAACGGTTCTCGTGATGGTGCAGCTCGAGGTGGCCGACCGGCTCGCCGCGGGTCCCGGCTCGCGGGTGTACGGCGTGCCGTCGGTGAAGGCTGCCTACTACGGGAGTGTGCGCAAGGCGGGGACGGTGGGCCGCAACGTCTTCTGGCCCGAGCCGAATGTGGAGTCGGGCCTGGTTCGGATCGACCTGCGCGCCGCGGACGAGCGCGTGACGGTGGACCGCACCGCCCTGTGGGCGGTGATCGATGCGGCATTCGCCCAGCGCCGCAAGACCCTTCGTGCCGCGCTCGCCGGCTGGGCGGGTTCCCCCGCCGCGGCGGAACGGATCCTCGTCGCCGCGGGCGTGGATCCCCGTGAGCGCGGCGAGAAGCTGGGCGTGGCGGAGTTCGCGGCGATCGCCGCGGCCCGCGCCTGACCCGACATGTGCACAGTTCCGTCGATCTCGAACATGTGCACCGTTCCGTCGTCCTCCACTCACCATGTGCACCGTTCCGTCGGCGGTCGACGAAACGATGCACATGGTGGATGGGGCGGTAGCGGGTCTGCCGACGAAGCGGTGCACATGTTGTCAGGCGTCGAGGTAGCGCCGGCCGATCGCGTGGCACTCGGCGCGTAATTCCTCGGGTTCCAGCACCCGGAATGGGCGGTCGAATCGGGTGAGCCAGTGGGCGATCTGCGGCACCGATACCGACCACACCGTCACCACGCAGCTGTCCGGGCCTCCGGATTCCACTGCGCCCCAACGCTCCTGGACGATCGGTGCGATCTCTGCCAAGGGAGCGAGGATCTCGATCCGCGCGGCGGCCTGCCGGTACACGCGGTCGACGGACCGTTGCACGTGCGCGGCCGCGCCACCGTCGGGCACCGGGCGCGGTATGAACCGCGGCCCGGTCGGCACCACCGGCGCCATGCGGTCGATGCGGTATGTCCGCCAGTCGCCGCGTTCGACGTCGAAACCCAATAGATACCAACGGCTCCCGAGACGCACCACCTGATGCGGCTCGGTGTCGCGCCGCATCGGCACCTCTGCGTCACCGTCAGCGCTGCGCCGCACGTAGTCGAACCGCAGCCGCTCGCGCGCCCGACACGCCTGCGCTACGGCACGCAACACGTCCGCGTTGACGGCGGGGCCCGGCGCAGTGGCCTGCACCTCGATGTCGACGGTGCCGAGCCGGTGCCGGATCCGGGTGGGCATCACCTGCCGCAGCTTCGCGAGCGCGCTCGCAGCCGCCTCGCCGAGCCCGGTCACGGTGGCCGTGGCCTCCGACTGCAGGGCGACGGCCACGGCCAGGGCCTCGTCGTCGTCGAGCAGCAACGGAGGCATCTGCGCGCCCTGGGACAGGCGGTAGCCGCCGCCGACCCCCCGGGTGGCGGCCACGGGGTAGCCGAGGGTGCGCAGCTTGTCGACGTCGCGACGCACGGTCCGCGGCGTGATCTCGAGCCGCGCGGCGAGTTCGGCCGCTGACCACTCGGGACGGGCCTGCAGCAGCGACAGGAGGGCCAGCAGCCGCGCGGATGCGTCGAGCACCACGCAAGTCTGGCACGTCGGCCGGCATCCGACATGTGCATCGTTTCGTCGACGCACCGGCCGACGGAACGGTGCACATGTTGGATGTGCGGCGGCCGGCCGACGGAAGGGTGCACATGTCGGGCCGACGGAAGGGTGCACATGTCGGGGCGGCGGACGACGTGCGCGGCCGAGCCCGGCCCGCGCCTCGACTAGGCTCGTTTCGTGTTGTCCGTGGTACCCCAGCCGATCAGTGCGCGCGTGCCCGCCAAAGTCAATCTGCACCTGGCGGTGGGTGACCTGCGCCCCGACGGATATCACGAGCTCACCACGGTGTTCCAGGCGCTCTCGCTGCACGACACCGTCACCGTCGTCCGCGCTGCGGATCAGCACCGCGCCGAGCCCACCGTCCGCGTCTCGGGCGAGGGGGCCGCCGACGTCCCGGCCGATACCAGCAATCTCGCCGCGCGCGCTGTCCTGGCCCTGGCCGAGCGCTACGACCGGATCCCCGCTGTCGACATCGCCATCAGCAAGGACATCCCCGTCGCCGGCGGTATGGCGGGCGGTTCGGCAGACGCCGCGGCCGCTCTGGTCGCCACTGCCGCGCTGTGGAAGTTGGACGCGCCAAGGGCGGAGCTGCTGGAGATCGCCGCCGGACTCGGCTCGGACGTGCCGTTCTGCCTGCTCGGTGGCACCGCGCTCGGCGTCGGCCGGGGCGAGCAGCTGGTCCGCGTACTCAGCCGCGGCCCGTTCCACTGGGTGCTGGCACTGGCCCGCGAAGGCCTGAGCACGCCCGCTGTCTTTCGTGAGATCGACGACCTGCGCGCCGTCGGTGCCCCGCCCCGTGCCGGCGCCGCGGACGACCTGATCGCAGCGCTCGCGACGGGCGATCCGCACCGGGTGGCGCAGCACCTCGCGAACGACCTGCAGGCCGCCGCGCTGTCGCTGCAGCCGGGCCTGCGCCGAACGCTCCGCGCGGGCGTCGAGGCGGGCGCGCTCGCGGGTATCGTGTCGGGCTCGGGCCCCACGTGTGCGTTCCTGTGCGCCGACGGTGAGGCTGCCGTCGCGGTCGGCTCGGAGCTGGCGGGCGCGGGTGTGTGCCGAACGGTGCGCGTCGCCTCCGGCCCGGTACCCGGTGCGCACCTGCTCGACGAACAAGCGCAAGGCGATCACGGAATGGGGAAGTAGATACCAGTGGCGAATCTCGTCAACCTGGAGACGGTCAGCAAGAGCTTCGGCATCCAGCCGCTGCTCGAGTCGGTCTCCCTCGGGGTACAGACCGGGGAGCGGATCGGCGTCGTCGGCCTCAACGGCGGCGGCAAGACCACCCTGCTCGAGATCATGGCCGGGATCGAAGAGCCCGACTCGGGACGGGTGTCCCGCGCGACCGACCTGCGGATGGCCGTCGTCACCCAGCGCGGGGAGCTGCCCGCCGGCACCGTCGCCGACGTGGTGCTGGGCCCGCTGGGCGTGGCCGAGCACGAGTGGGCGGGGGACACCCGGATCCGGGATGTGTTGAGCGGCATCGGGATCGGCTCCGACCACACGCTCGCCGAGGGGACGCTGGACCTGCACCGCGACGTGTCCGGGCTGTCGGGAGGCGAGCGCCGCCGCGTCGCCCTGGCCGCGGCGCTGGTGCGCGAGCTGGACCTGCTGATCCTGGACGAGCCCACCAACCATCTCGACGTCGAGGGCGTGCAGTGGCTCGCCGACCACCTGGTGCGCCGCCGCTCGTCGCTCGTGGTGGTGACCCACGACCGCTGGTTCCTCGACACCGTGGCCACCCGGACCTGGGAGGTCGCCGGGGGTGCCGTCAACTCGTACGAGGGCGGATACAACGACTGGGTGTTCGCGCGCGCTGAGCGCGACCGGCAGGCCGACGCCTCCGAGGAGCGGCGCCGCAACCTGGCCCGCAAGGAGTTGGCGTGGCTGCGCCGCGGCGCCCCCGCTCGCACGTCGAAGCCGCGGTATCGCATGGAGGCGGCCGAGGCGCTCATCGCCGACGTCCCAGCGCCGCGGGACTCCGTGGCCCTCGCCGCGTTCGCGCAACGCCGGCTCGGGCGGGTGGTGATCGAGCTCGAGGACGTGCGCCTCGAGGCCCCGGACGGGCGAGTGCTGGTCGACGACCTGACGTGGCGCCTCGCGCCGGGTGAGCGGGTGGGCCTCGTCGGAGTCAACGGCTCGGGGAAGACGACGCTGCTGCGAGCGCTCGCAGGGGACATCGCGACGCCGGGAGCGGAGCGAGTGGGTCGCATGGACGCGCCCGCGGCCTCCCCCATCCTCGCGGCCGGTCGGCGCGTGCAAGGCCAGACGGTGCGCCTGGGCTGGCTCAAGCAGGAGCTGGACGACCTCGACGGTGATATGCGGCTGCTGGCAGCGGTTGAGGAGGTCGCCGGCCGAATCCAGTTGGGCGACAAAGAGATATCCGCCGGTCAGCTGGCCGAGCGGCTGGGCTTCACGCCCGCGCGGCAGCGGACCCCGGTCCGCGACCTGTCCGGCGGCGAGCGGCGCCGACTACAGCTGACCCGCGTCCTGATGGCCGAGCCCAACGTCCTGCTGCTCGACGAGCCGACCAACGACCTCGACATCGACACGCTGCAGCAGCTCGAGGACCTGCTCGACTCGTGGGGCGGCACGCTCGTCGTGATCAGCCACGACCGGTACCTGATCGAGCGGATCTGCGACTCCACGTGGGCGCTGTTCGGAGACGGTCATCTCACCAACCTGCCCGGTGGCATCGAGGAGTACCTGCGCCGGCGTGCGCAGCTGACCGCGGGACTGCCGGCCGCGCACGCGGCCCAGGTCGCCGAGGCGGCCGCAGCCGTACCGTCGGAGTCCGCGGCCCCGGACGATGCGCCCGCGAGACCCCGCGACGCCAAGGCGGAGCAGCAGGCGCGTAAGGAGATGAATCGCCTCGAGCGCCAGCTGACCAAGCTGTCCGCGGAGGAGGACGGCCTGCATGCGAGACTGGCCGAAGCGGCCACCGACCCCGACCGCTTGATCGAGCTCGACGGGCGTCTCCGCGACGTGGTGGCCGAGAAGGAGACCGCCGAGATGCGGTGGCTCGAATTGGCCGAGGATTGGGGTTGAGCGTTCCAATGACTTTCGTCGCGACGATGGTGTCCGGTGGTACCGGGCATATCGCGCTGAATCGGCCTAAGGCACTCAACGCCCTCACGCGGGAGATGGTGCGGGCGATCAGCACGGCCCTGGCCGAGTGGGAACACGACGACGTCGTGACCCGCGTGCTGATCACCTCGACGTCGCCTAGGGCGTTCTGCGCGGGCGGCGACATCCGCACCATCCGCGACGAGGTCGTCTCGGGCGCCGACTTCACCAGGTTCTTCGCCGACGAGTACGAGATGAATCTGACGCTCGCCGAGTACCCGAAGCCCGTGATCGCGCTGATCGACGGCGTGGACATGGGCGGCGGGCTCGGGATCTCGGTGCACGGCAGTCACCGCGTGGCCTCGGAGAAGGCACTGTTCGCCATGCCCGAGACGGCGATCGGCTTCGTCTCCGATGTGGGTGCCACCTACTTCCTCGCCCGGCTCCCGAAGAACGTCGGGCGACTGATGGGCATGACGGGGGCGCGGCTCGGCGCGGGCGACGCGCTCGCCGTGGGGCTGGCCACGCACTTCTGCCCGAGCGAGCGGATCGGCGAGCTCGCCGAGTCACTGCTGCGGGGCGAGGACACCGCCGCGGCACTCGCCGCCGTCGCCGCCGAGCCCCCCGCGGCCGAGCTGCCGTTCGACGAGATCGACACCGTCTTCGGCGGTGGTTCGGCGTCCGAGGTGCTGGCCGCCGTCGAGGGCGCCGCGGGCGCCTGGGCCGAGGGTGTCCGCACTGCGCTCCAGAGCGCGTGTCCCACATCGGTGTTCGTGATCTACGCCCTGCTGGCGCAGGCCGTGCACCGGACCCTGCCGCAGTGCCTCGCGGAGGAGGCCGTCGTGGGTGCGCGGATGATCCGCCGGCCCGACTTCGCCGAGGGTGTGCGCGCGGTGCTCATCGACAAGGACCGCAACCCCTCGTTCACGCCGGCCACCTTCGCCGACGTCGACGACGCGGCGATCGCGGCACTCGTCGGACCCTGACGGTCTCGCCACCCCCACCCGGCGGTGTTCGCCCGGATCGGCAGGTCTCCCGCGTGGCCGGCCCTGCGGGGAACCCGCCGATGTGGGTGGCTACGGCTCGATGCCGAGCGCGGCGGCGGTGCGCGCCATGGTCGCCGCGGCGAGCTCTGGGGCGTCGGTGAGCGCTACGCCGAGCGTCGGCACCATCTCGTGGAGTCGATCGGCCCAGGCACCCTCGTAGCGGTTGGGGAAGCTCTTCTGCAGCACCGACAGTGCGATCGGGACGGCCGTCGAAGCACCGGGGGAGGCGCCGAGCACACCGGCCAGTGACCCGCCGGCCGAGGAGATCACCTCGGTGCCGAACTGCAGCACCCCGCCGCGTTTCTGGTCCGGCTTGACGATCTGCGCCCGCTGCCCCGCGGCGTACAGCTCCCAGTGGTCGTCGCCGACCGTGGGCGCGAACTCCTTGAGCTGCTTGAGTTTGTGCGCCGGGCTCGAGGTGAGGTCGCCCACCAGCAGGCCCAGCAGGTTGAGGTTGGCGAGTCCCATGCGGGCGAACGGCAGCACGTTCCCCGGCCGCAGGGTGCGCGGCATGTCGAGCAACGAGCCGTTCTTGAGGAACTTCGGGTTGGCACCCGCGTAGGGGCCGAACAGCACCGACTTCGCTCCGCCGATGATGCGGGCGTCCAAGTGAGGCATCGACATCGGGGGAGCTCCGATCGGCGCCTTGCCGTAGACCTTGGCGTGGTGTCGCTCCACGACCTCGGGTGCGGTGGTGCGAAGGAAGTGTCCGGCGATCGGCAGCAGCGAATATCCGTGGATCTCCGGGGCGTTCGCGGTCTGCAGCAGCTCCAGCGCACGGCCGCCGGCGCCCACGAAGACGAACCGGGCGTGCACCGTCGACTCGTGCCGTGTGAACGTGTTACGCACCTTCAGGTTCCAGCCGGCACCGTCGGGCTCGATGCGCGCGACGTCGCGGTTGACCTGCACGTCCTTGTGATGGCTCAGCAGCTGCCGGGTGAGCAACCCGAAGTCGACGTCCGTGCCGGTCGCGTCGAAGGTCGCCGCGATCGTGTCCGACTCCGGGCGGCCCTCGACGATGAGCGGTGCCCAGGAGGCGATCTCGTCGCGGTCGGTGGAGTACCGCATGGAGCGGAAGAGCGGCGACGCACTCAGCGCGTCGTGCCGGCGCCGCAGGTAGTCGACATCGTCGCCCCCGCGCACCAGCGTCATGTGCGGGCATTGGTTGATGAACGAATTGTCCTGCAGCTGGCCGGTGTCCAAGAGGAACTGCCAGAACTGGCGACTCTGCTGGAACTGCTCGTTGACCCCGACGGCCTTGGTGATGTCGATCGAGCCGTCGGGCCCCTCGGGGGTGTAGTTGAGCTCGCACAGCGCGGAGTGTCCCGTGCCGGCGTTGTTCCATGCATCGGACGACTCGGCGGCCACCTCCGGCAGGCGTTCGAATACCCGGATCGACCACGACGGCTCCAGGTTGCGCAGGAACGCGCCCAGAGTCGCGCTCATGATCCCGCCGCCGATCAGGGCCACGTCGACCGTCTCGTTGTGGGTGCTCATGTGCTCAAGCTACGCCTTCGTCCCAGGGACTGTGGACGAGCTGTGGGCGATGGCACAGCCAGTCCAGCGCTCGAGGGCGGGTCGCCACGTGGGGTCGCCGGTGGTGCGTGCGACCCACGCGATGTAGCCGTCGGGGCGCACCAGCACGGCGGGGCCGGCGTCGGCGCGCTCCGCGCGCAGCAGGCCCGACGGTGCCGCGCTCCCCGCCGCATGCCCCGTCCCGCGCTCGGCGATCAGCACGAACCCGGGCGTGCGACTCACGACCGCCAGCCGCTCGCCGCGCAGCGGTATCTGTTCGGCGCGCGTGCCGACTAGCCGGTTCGCGCTACGGGAGTGGTGATAGCGCAGCGTGACGCCGGAGAAGCTGCCCGCCACCCGCGCCCCGAGCGGGCGGAATCCGAGAATGCGCGGTGCGAGTAGGTCGCGCAGCCAGCGCGCGGGCACCGGTCCCAGGGTCGCAGCGCGCATCATCGCGCCGCTCTGCAGCAGGACGCGCCGCCCGATCGGGTGCCGTTCGGTCTGGTAGGTGTCCAGGACGCTGTCGGGTGCGCCGCGCAGGGCGAGCCCGAGCTTCCAGGACAGGTTCGCGGCGTCCTGGATGCCGGTGTTCATGCCCTGCCCGCCGGCGGGGGAGTGGGTGTGCGCGGCGTCGCCGGCGAGAAACACGCGACCGTGCCGGTAGCGTGCGACCTGTCGTTCGTCGCAGTGGAACCGGGACTTGGAGTGGATCTCCTCGATCCGGAGTCGCGTACCGAAGGCGGTCGTGAGGACGCGCGCGACCTCGTCGCGCGAAACGGGCGCGTCGTCGGGGAGCAGGTTGTGCCGGTCCCACGTCATCGAGCGGTACCACTCCCCGTCCCCGTAGGGCGCGAGGAATCCGAACGTCTGGGGGGTGCCCCCTAGGGTCAGTCGGTCGATCCGCGGCCCGTCGGTGAGTCGCACGTCCGCGAGGACGGCCGATCGCAGCACGGTGTGGCCGGGGAAAGGCATGCCGAGCAGGTCGCGGACGGTGCTGTGGGCGCCGTCGGCGCCGACCACGTACGCGGCCCGGTACGTGCTGGTGGGGCCGCCGCCCTTCGGCTGTGCGATGACGGTGACCCCGTCGGCGTCCTGCTCCAGCCCCACCACCTCGACGCCCCGTCGCACGTCGGCGCCCTGCTCGCGAGCGTAGCGTCCGAGTGTCCGGTCGACGTTGGTCTGCGGCGTGATCAGGGTGAACGGGTAGCGTGACGGCAGTCGGTCCAGGTGGACCGTCGCCCCGCCGAACAGCGCTACCGAGGGTGAGCGCGCCCCGAGCTCGAGCAGCCCCTCCGCCAGGCCGCGCGCATCCAGCAGCTCGAGTGTGCGGGCCATGGTCGCGAAGGCCCGGCTGGACGGATTGACGTCCGGCCAGCGCTCCAGCACCGTCACCGTGTGCCCGTCCCGGGCCAGATCTCCCGCCACCGTCAGCCCGGTCGGTCCGGCGCCGACCACGAGTACGTCCACCGAGGTCTTCTGCGCGTCCATCGATCCTCCCGTCTCCGTGCCCGGATATGTCACCGGGTGTTGACTTAACGGTAGACCGGCGCGGCGGAGAAGTCCACAGGTGATGACTTATCGGCGCTCGCACGGTAGGTTCGTTGAATGAGTCCGACCGGTGACAGCCCGCGATCGGTGCCGCGAACGCGGGACGCGGCCCGCACCCGCCGCGACATCCTGGCTGCGGCGCGGGCCCGGTTCGCCGACGACGGGTTCGACCGGACGACGCTGCGGGCCGTCGCGGCCGATGTGGGTGTCGACCCGGCGCTGGTGATGCGTTACTTCGGTAACAAACGGGGGCTGTTCGCGGCGGCGGCGCACCTGACCCTCGACTTCCCGGACCTGAGCGCGGTGCCGCCGGGGCGGTTGGGGGAGGTGCTGCTGCTGCGGTTCTTCGCCGTGTGGGAGGAGGACCGCACGTTCATCGCACTGCTGAGGTCCGCGATGAGCAGCGACGAGGCCGCCGCGGCGCTCCGCGAGGTGTTCATCCGGCAGGTGATGCCCGCGCTGTCGGTGGTGACCCCCGACGATCCCGCACGCCGCGTCGGCATGGCCGGCGCGCTCATCATCGGCCTCGCGACCACGCGATACGTGCTCGTGACGCCGGGCATGGCGGACGCCGGACGGGACGAGATCGTCGCCTGGGCGGGGCCGGTGCTCGAGGCGCTCCTGACCGGGCCGGCTCCGGGCGCCCCGGAACGCTAATCGGCGGCGGCGACCAGGGTCTCGAGCGCCAGGTCGGGCAGTTCCTTCTCGATGTACTGCAGCCGCCACTTGTCGGAGAACAACGCGAGCAGGACACCGTCGGTGCGCTCGAAGACCTCCACGCCGCGCTGCCGGTTCAACTCGTCGGCGCTCGCGGCGTCGGTGCGTCGGGCGACGGTGTAGCCGAGGCGCTCCTGTTGCACGTCGACGTTGAACTCCGTCTTCATGCGCGCGGCGACCACCTCGAACTGCATCGGCCCCACCGCCGCCATCACGGGCGACGCGTCGCCGCGGATGTCGTTGCGCAGCAGCTGGACCACGCCCTCGGTGCCCAACTGCTCGATGCCCTTGCGGAACTGCTTGTACTTGCCGGCGCTGTCGGCGCGCACCACCGCGAAGTGCTCGGGCGCGAACGATGGGATAGGCGGGAACTGGACCTTCTTCTCGGCGTACAGCGTGTCGCCGGGCGCGAGCGCGGTCGCGTTGACGAGGCCGACGACGTCGCCGGGAAACGCCGTGTCCACGGTCTCGCGCTCGCGGCCCACCACCGTCATCGCGTACTTGGTGGCGAACGGCTTGCCGGTCTGGGCGTGCGTCACGACCATGCCCCGCTCGAACTCACCGGAGACGATGCGCATGAACGCGAGGCGGTCGCGGTGCGCGGAGTCCATCCCCGCCTGGACCTTGAACACCACGGCGCTGAACGGGTCGGAGACCTCGCGCTCGGCGCCGTCGATCCCCGCGCGCTCGTGCGGCGCGGGCGCGAGCTCGACCAGGGCCTCGAGCAGTTGGCGCACACCGAAGTTCAGGATCGCCGACGAGAAGATCACCGGCGAGGTCTCGCCCGCCAGGAACGACTCCTCGTCATGGACCTGGCCCATCTCGGCCATCAGCTCGGTCTCCTCCACCGCCTCGACCCACACGTCACCCTCGCGCTCGAGCGCGGCGTCGGCGTCGAGGTGTTCCTCGGGGGCGATCTTCGCGCCGCCGGCGGTCCGGGTGAACTTCACGTACTCACCGGTGCGGGCGTCGCGCAGTCCGCGGAAGTCGCCGGCGATGCCGACCGGCCAGTACAAGGGGGTGGGGGTGAGGCCGATGCGCTCGGAGATCTCGTCCAGCAGCTCGAGCGGCGTCCGGCCCGGTCGGTCCCACTTGTTGATCACCGTGATCACGGGGATCCCTCGGTGTCGGCACACCTGGAACAGCTTGAGCGTCTGGGGCTCGAGGCCTTTCGCCGCGTCGATCAGCATGACCGCCGCGTCGACCGCGGTGAGTACGCGGTAGGTGTCCTCGGAGAAGTCGGCGTGGCCGGGGGTATCGACGAGGTTGATGACGGACGCCTGATCGGTGCCGGTGGGGGTGTAGTCGAATTGCAGCGCGGTGGAGCTCACCGAGATGCCACGCGCCTTCTCCATCTCCATCCAGTCGGACACGGTGGACTTGCGGCCCGCCTTGCCGTGGATGGCGCCCGCCTCGTTGATCAACCGCGCGTGCAACGCGAGCGCCTCGGTCATCGTCGACTTGCCGGCGTCGGGATGGGAGATGATGGCGAAGGTGCGGCGGCGAGCGACCTCGTCGGCGATGGGTGAACTCACGAGGCGCCATCCTACCGTCCGTGCAGGTAGCGGCTGAAATCCTCGATACCTGTCGCACCGTCGACCTACAGTCGCAGACGACTCGATACATGGCGGGGAGGCCACGATGACTGGGGACACGACGGAGCAGACGGTCGCGGAGGAGCTACGTCGGCTGCTCGCGGAACAGGTGGCGCTGGCCGCCATCGACGCCGGTGATCTGGAGGAGGGGGCCACCGACATCGTGATCGCTGCGCTCGAGGGCGAGGAGGCGCTGGCGGCAGCGGTGGGCGGCGTATCGGTCGACCGGCCGACGCGCACGGGCGACCACGGCGCAGTCCCGGTCGCGAAGGTCGCCTACCTGCAGGCGCTGGAGGTCGAGGGGTTCCGCGGCATCGGTCGTCGGGTCCCGCTCGTCCTCGACCCGAAGCCGGGGCTGACAGTGATCACCGGGCGCAACGGGTCGGGCAAGTCCAGTCTGGTCGAGGCCATGGAGCTCGCGTTCACCGGGCAGACCTACCGTTACGCGGGCCGCACGTCGCAGCGGCTGGAGGCCTGGCGGAACATCCACCACACCGGCCGCGCGGGCGTACGGGTCCGGCTGGCGGTCCGCGGTGAGGGTATCACCGACGTGGGACTGAATTGGGATTCAGGCGCGGGGCGCGAGGACTTCACCCAGTGGGCGCAGCGGCCCGGAGACAAGCGTGTCGAGGGGACCGACCCATTGGGTTGGAAGATCCCCATCGAGATGTACCGGCCGATCCTGACCTACGACGAGATCGGGCACGTCTTCGACGGGAAACGCTCGGCGCTGTACGACGCGCTCAACCGGATCCTCGGGCTCGGCGATCTGACCGACGCCGTCACGCGGATCCGTGCGGTGCACACTGCGAAAGCCACCCTGCGGAAGACCGCGGACGCTCTCAAGAAGGACCTCGCACGTGATCTGAAGTCGGTCACGGACGAGCGCGCCGTCGCCGCGCTGAAGGAACTGCGTCGCCGACCCCCGGACGTCGCCGCAGTCGCGGCGCTCGCCACGGGGGATACCGGCAGGAGTGCGGTGACCAGCCTGCGTGAACTCGCTTCCGCATCCGTGCCGGACGCCATCGCGATCGACGCCGTATTCAGCGAGCTGTCCGGCGCACAGGCCGATTTCGCCGCGGCGGCCGTCGCCGACAGCGCGCGGGTCCGAGCCCGGCTCGATATCCTGCGTGCCGCGTTCGACTACCGCGGCGCGGGCGCTCGTGCTGCCGATGGCGCGTCGGTGCCCTGCATGGTCTGCGGCACCGGCATCCTGGACGACGCGTGGGCCGAGCGCGTGCGGGTCGAGCTGCGCGAGGCTCCCACGCGGGACGAGCTGGACCGAGCGAATGCCAGGTTACGTTCGGCGACGGAGGCGGCCGAGTCCCTGGTCCGGGGGATGCTGACATTCGCGGAACATCCAGCGCTGACGTACATCGAGACGCGCCGCGCGGACGCGATCTCCGCTGCGGCCACATACCGCGAGGTGGCGGGGCGGCATCCCGAGGGCGTCACAGATCCAGCGGCGAGGGCATCCGCCCATACACTCGCGACGTGCCTCGCGGAGGTCGCGGCGGTCGCCGCAGTGGAGGCGTCCGCGCGCGCCGATGTATGGGCGCCGTTCGCGGTCCGGCTCGCAGACTGGGTGGTGGCAGAGGAGCGGGCGGCCCCTTTCGACACTGTGGTGAAGCGGGTCGAGGCTGCGGCGGACTGGCTCGATCAGAAGGCGGCCGCGATGCGCGCCGAGCGGATCGCACGCGTCGAGTCCGAGGCCCGCGACATCTGGTCGAGCCTGCGCCAGGAGAGCAACGTCGATCTGCAGGCGGTCCGGCTCGAGGGCGCTGCGAAGTCGACCCAGCGGCACGTCCGGATGGAAGCCGCGATCGACGGCGAGGGAGACGACGCTGCGCTCTCGGTGATGAGCCAGGGCGAGCTGAACGCGCTGTCCCTCGCCCTCTTCATCCCGCGGGCGACGGCCCCGGAGAGTCCCTTTCGGTTTCTTGTCCTCGACGACCCCATCCAGGCTATGGATCCCGCCAAGGTCGACGGCTTGGTCCGGGTGCTCGACAAGCTCGCTCAGGATCGGCAGGTGATCGTCTTCTCCCATGACGACCGACTGCCGACCGCCGTCGCCCAGATGGGGATAGACGCAACGGTGCTCGGTGTGTTCCGCCAGTCGCGCTCGACGGTGCAGGTGAAGCCGGTGAGCGACCCGGCTAGCCGCTACGTGGCCGACGCGGGGGCGTTCCTCATCGACAGCCGGGTACCTGAGGACGTCAAGCGATCGGTCGTCCCTGGGCTGGGGCGGCTTGCGATCGAGGAGGCGGCGAAACGCGCGTACTTCGTCCGCGGCTACCGCGACGGCGCGCTCCGCGAAGCCCTCGAGGAGGCATGGGAGAAAGCCGGCAGACTCGGTGCGAAGGTGAATCTCGCCACGACGGGCGATCCGGCCAGCGACGCCTGGCTCCGCAGCCGACCTCAGTGTCGGCAGGCGATCGCATTCTGTAACAACCGATTCCACACAGATGGACCGGTGTCCGACCGCGATGTCGCGGCGATCAAGCAGGCGGTCGCCGAGCTGCGGGGGCTGGTATGAGCGCCGGTACTCCGGCCGCAACCCTGCTGCGCCGCGCGGAGCAGATCCTGGACGGCGAAGTCGACGTGGGGACGTACTCCGCGCGGATGGCGGCGCTGTTGGCGCGCAGAGCGCTCGAGATCGCCGTCGCCGAGCGTTGTGCGCGGTTGGGAGCCGTGCTGCCGGAGCGGGTCCAGATGCGGTCGCGGCTGGCGGTGCTGCGGGTACACGACGAACTCGCGCGGGCGCGGGCCGCGTCGTTCGCGTGGGGGCAGCTGAGCGCTGTCTGCCATCACCACGCATACGAGCTGGCGCCGACGGTCGATGAAGTCCGAGCGCTGTGCCGCTACGTCGCCGAGTTGTGCAGAGACGGGACGTAGACGTCACGGGCGGGCCACGGCGCGGATCTCACCAGGCGTGCACGGTGTTCTGCGCGTCCTCGAGGTCGCGGGTGAGCAGCAGCTCGACGGCGTCGGCGGCATTCGCCACCAGCAGCGGGACGTCCTTGCGCTCGGGCGGTGAGAACGGCTTGAGCACGTAGTCGGCCGCGTCCATCCGGCCGGGCGGGCGACCGATGCCGGCGCGCACACGGAGGTAGTCCTTGGTGCCCAGGTGCTGCGTGAGTGACCGCAGGCCGTTGTGGCCGCCCTCGCCACCGCCGCGCTTGAGGCGGACCGTCCCGAACGGGATGTCCAGCTCGTCGTGCACGGCGATCACGTCGGTGGGTGCCACGGAGAAGAACCGGGCCAGGGCGGCGGTCGGCTGCCCGGACAGGTTCATGAACGACTGCGGCTTCGCCAGATACACCAGCCGGCCCGCCAGCCGCGCTGTCGCCACCTCGGCCCCCGACTTCTTGTGTCGGGAGAACGTGGTGCGGGCACGGCCGGCGAGCTCGTCGGCGACCTCGAAGCCGATGTTGTGGCGGGTACCGGCGTACTTCTCCCCGGGGTTGCCCAGGCCCACCACGATCAGCGGTGTGTCGGTCACGTCGGTCCCTTCGAACTGTCCGGTTACTCGGCGGCCGCGGCAGCGCCCTCGCCGTCCTCGGCGTCCGCGTCCTCACGCTGCGCCTCGGTGACGTTGACGATCAGGGTCTCCGGCGGCGCGGTGACGGTGACGCCCGCAGGCACCTGCAGGTCGGCGGCGGTGATCTGGGTGCCGGCCTCGACGCCCTCCACGGACACGACGATCTGCTCGGGGATGCTGAGGGCGTCGGCCTCGACCTCGACGACGTTCGCCTCATGTGCGACGACGGTGCCGGGTGCGGCGTCGCCCTCGATCACGACGGGCACCTCGACGGTGACCTTCTCGCCCTTCCGGATCACGACCAGGTCGGCGTGCTCGATGTAGTTGCGCAGCGGGTGGACTACGACCTGCTTGGTCAGCGCGAGCTGCGACTTGCCGTCGATCTGCAGCTCGATGACGGCGTTGGTGCCCTCCTTGCGGAGGATCGCGGCGAACGCCCGTGAGGTGACGGTGAGGTGCTGCGGCTCGGTGCCGTGGCCGTACAGGACGGCGGGGACGAGGCCGGCGCGGCGGGCGCGGCGGGCGGCGCCCTTGCCGAACTCGGTGCGGACGGCGGCGTCGAGCTTGGTGGTGTCGGTCATGTTCGCTCCTGGAGGTGCGGGGGTGGGCCCGGCGATCGAGCGCCCCGCACGGGCGTGACCCGTATGAGGTGATCGCGTCGATAACGGCGGCCCGAGAGTCTCCTCCGGGCAGCCCTCGCCGAGATGTCGATGCTCACGATACCGCGCGTCCGGTCGCGGGACGAAATCGTGCGATCGTCGCCGGCCGGAAAACCTTCGCCTCACCGTCACGTCGAGTTCGCGCCGAGTTCCTTCCCCGCGCGGACCATGGGCACGTGAACACGTCGCTGCTCTGGTCTGCGCATGACGTCGCGGTGCGCTTCGTCGAGGCGCTCGGCGCCGGCGACGTGGAGTTGGCGCAGCGGCTGCTCGCGAAGGACGTGGTGTACACCCGCATGTCGTGGCGGACCCTGGACGGACGCGACGCGGTGGCCCGGCACTTCGCCCGGCGGGCCCGGTCGAGGACGCGACTCGAGTCGGTCCTGCAGTGCGCGGTCGCGGACGACGAGGGCCTGGTGCTCACCGAACGCGTGACGGCGCTGAGCCGCGGCCGGCTGCGGGTGCAGTTCTGGGTGTGCGGCCACTTCGAGGTGGTCGACGGCCGGATCACGGTGTGGCGAGACTACTTCGATTACCTCGCCGTCGCGCGGGCGGCGGCACGGGGCGTGGCCGGCACGATGGTGCCCGCTCTCCGCGCCCGCCCGCCGCGCGCCTGAGTCTCCCGACGCTCGTGACCGCGCCCCTGCCGGCGGGCCGGTTCCGCTGTCGTTTTCGGCGTGGGGCGTCGGCTGCGCCGCGGCTAACTGTGCGTCAACGGCGTCTCGCCGCTCGCCGTCGCACCGTCCGCGGCCGGCGCGTCGGCATGGTCGCCCACGCTGCCCTCCTCGACCTCCCGGCCACCGTGCGACGGATGCACGGTCTCGATCACCAGCCCGTCGTCGTCCGAGTCGACGCGAACGGTGTCGCCGGGGCCGATGGTGCCCTTC
Organism: Tsukamurella soli; assembly: GCF_039541155.1. Taxonomy (NCBI): domain Bacteria; kingdom Bacillati; phylum Actinomycetota; class Actinomycetes; order Mycobacteriales; family Tsukamurellaceae; genus Tsukamurella; species Tsukamurella soli. Next base: position 6,629 of record NZ_BAABFR010000060.1, on the reverse strand, counting down.
AGCAGCAGCGACGACAGCCGGTTGTCGAGCTCCTTCTGTACCGTCCGGCGCAGCGGCCGGGCGCCGAACTGTGGCTGGAACCCCGTGTCCGCCAGCCAGTCCTCCGCCTTCTCGGTGACATCCAGCTCGATGTCCTGGGCGCGCAGCAGATGCCGCGTACCGTCCAGGATCAGCCCGACGATGTTGCGCAGCTGCGCCTTGTCGAGGCGGTGGAAGATCACCGTCTCGTCGATCCGGTTGAGGAACTCGGGGCGGAAGTGGGCGTGCAGCCGCTCCTTCACCTTGTCGATGACGCTCTGCGTGAGGTCACCCTCGGGCGCCCCGAGGATCAGGTCCGAGCCGATATTGCTGGTGAGGATCACGATGGTGTTCTTGAAATCGACTGTGCGGCCCTGCGCGTCGGTGACGCGGCCGTCGTCGAGCAGCTGCAGCAGGATGTTGAAGACGTCCGGGTGGGCCTTCTCGATCTCGTCGAACAGGATCACCGAATACGGCTGTCGCCGAACCTTGTCGGTGAGCTGACCGGCCTCCTCGTAGCCCACGTATCCAGGCGGCGCACCGACCAGACGCGAGACGGTGTGCTTCTCCTGGAACTCGCTCATGTCGAATCGGATGAGCCGATCCTCGTCGCCGAACACGGTGGCGGCCAGGGCCTTTGCCAGCTCGGTCTTGCCGACACCGGTGGGGCCGAGGAACAGGAACGAGCCGATCGGCCGACTCGGGTCCTTCAGGCCGGCGCGGGCGCGCCGGACCGCCTCGGCGACGGCGACGACGGCCTCGTCCTGGCCGACGACCCGTTGGTGCAGGTCGTCCTCGAGACGCAGCAGCTTGTCCCGCTCCTCGCTCGTCAGGTCGGCGACGGGGATACCGGTGCGCCGGGAGATCACCTCGGCGATGTCGACGACGGTGACCTCGGGCTCCGCGGCGGTGCCGCCCCCCGCGAGCCGATCCTCGGCGTCGGCGATCTTCTTCTTCAGTTCGTCCGCGGCGGCGTAGTCCTCGCTCGCCACGGCGCTGTCCTTTTCCCGCTTGAGGCGCGCCAACTCGTCCTCGAGGGTGCGGGTGCCCGGGTCGGAGGTCTTGGTGCGCAGGCGCACTCGCGCCCCGGCCTGGTCGATCAGATCGATGGCCTTGTCCGGCATGAACCGGTCGGTGATGTACCGGTCGGACAGCTCCGCCGCTGCGACCAGAGACGCGTCCGAGTACCGCACCTGATGGTGTTCCTCGTACACGTCGACCAGGCCGCGGAGGATCTCGATGGTGTCGGCCACCGACGGCTCGGACACCAGCACCGGCTGGAACCGGCGCTCGAGCGCGGCGTCCTTCTCGATGTATCGGCGATACTCGTCGATGGTCGTGGCGCCGATCGCGTGCAGCTCCCCGCGCGCTAGGGCGGGTTTGAGCAGGTTGCCGGCGTCCATCGAGCCGTCGCCGCCGGACCCGGCGCCCACGATCGTGTGCAGCTCGTCGATGAACAGGATCAGCTCGTCGGAGTTCTCGCGCACCTCGTCGAGGATCTTCGTGAGGCGTTCCTCGAACTCGCCGCGGTACTTGCTGCCCGCCACCAGCGAGCCGACGTCGAGGGCGATGACGCGGCGGCCGGCGAGGGTCTTCGGCACATCGTCGTTGACGATCCGCTGGGCGAGGCCCTCGACGATGGCGGTCTTGCCGACGCCGGGGTCACCGATCAGGACGGGATTGTTCTTCCTGCGGCGCGAGAGGATCTCGATGGTCTGCTCGATCTCCTCCGCGCGACCGACCACCGGGTCGACCTTGCCGGCACGGGCCTCAGCGGTCAGGTCGCGGCCGTACTCATCGAGTGTCGGGGTGGAGCTGGGCTCCTGGCCGGCGGCGGGCGCGCCGCCGGACGTCTGGGCGTCGAGCCCGGGCGCCTTCGAGAGTGCTTGCGCCGCAGGCGTATCCGGGTTGTCCGCGATGCCGAGCAGGATGTGCTCGGGGCTCACGTAGCTCAGTCCGGCCTGCGCGGCGTGCTGCTGCGCGACGCGCACCGCGCGCTTGCTCGCGGGACTCAGTGTCACCGGTCCGCCACCGTCGGCGGAGGTCTGCGCGACCTCGCGCATCGCGGCGGCGATCCTGTCCGGATCGAGGCCCAGCCGCGAGATCACGTCCCGAGTCGGCTCGTTCATGGCTGCGGCGTACAGCAGGTGCTCGGGCGTGATCTCGCTGCTGCCCCAGTCCCGCGCCGCGACCTGTGCCTCGGCGATGAGGCTCTTCGCCTGCTCGTTGAGCAACCGGTTCAGGTCCACCCGCTGGACCGGCGGACGTGCCACCGAGCCCGAGCCGAAGAACCGTTGGAAGATGTCGTCGAATACTCCGTCGAGTTCACTCATCTGTTGTCTCCCTTGATCTCTCGACCTTGATCGCGCGACCCCGATCTCGCGACCGACAGCTGCCCGACGCGGGGTGGCCGCGGTCAGGCGGTGAGGGGCACCGAAGCCTCCGCGGTGTACGCCTGGAAGGTCACGGTCTCCTGCAGGTAGAGCTGGACGGATGTGGCGTCGTGGCTCAGATAGCCGATCTGGACATCGGTGCCGAGCGAGAGCTCGTAGTCGCCGCCGCGCGTCGTCAGGACGAACGCACCCGTGATCGCCGGCGCCCAGAAGATGCCGCCCTCGACCAGACGGTTGATGTGCTCGTAGATCGGGTAACCGTGATCGGAGGTCTCGCTCACCTGGGTGTAGGCGTCGGCCGACAGCACCACCGCATAGGGGCCGTCCACGCCGGCGAGGCGAAGCTCGGACAGCGCGTGCGAGACGACGTCCGGCGCCTCGCGCGCGTCGGTGGGCAGCTCCAGCGCCGTGTTCGAGCTCGATGCACGGATGCCCTGGATCCCCGCGGCCGGGTAGCCCTCGAAGATCGCCCGGTCCTCGGCGAAGGCGAGCTGCTTCGCGGCCGTCTTGACGGGGTCCCAGTCGGAGTCCTGCGCACCGCGTTCGACCTCGTCGATCGCGGCCCGGGTGACGGTGAACGGCACCCGCAGGCGCACCAGCGGCTTCGACTCGCGCAGATGCGCCTCGACGCCGTCGGCGGGCGCCGCCACGTCGAGCAGATGGCCGGTGTCGATCGCCGCCGCGGTGGGCCCGGCGGGGTCGGAGACGTCCACCACGCGGCGGCCGGCGATGTGCCGCTTGAAGGTTCGGCTCGCCTCGACTTCGATGGCCTGCCAGGCGGCGTCCGTGACGGGTGCCAGATGGCGGTAGAGGTTGCTCATCTACTTGATTCCTTTCAGGCTGCCGATCGCGAGGGAGCCGTCGGCGGGCGGTTGCGGTGCGGGTTCCGATGGTGGTTCGGCGGAGGTCGATCGGTCCGCACCCGGCGGCCCGGCCGGCAGATCGGGTGGGTTGTCGAGGAAGTCGACGGACGGCGTGAAGAACAGCCCACCGGTGACGGCGGTGGAGAAGTCGAGGATGCGATCGGTGACGCCCGGCGGCTCGCCGATGAACATGTTGCGGAGCATCTGCTCGGTCACGGCCGGCGTGCGTGCATAGCCGATGAAGTAGGTGCCGTACTCGCCCCGCCCGACCTCACCGAACGGCATGTTCTCCCGCATGATCTGCAGCTGGTTGCCGTCGGCGTCGTTGACCTGGTTGAGGACGATGTGGGCGGTCGGGGCCTTGTCCGCATCGGGGAACTCGATGTCCTCGAGCTTGGTCCGCCCGATGACACGCTCCTGCTCCTCCGTCGACAGCGACCGCCACGAGCCCATGTCGTGCAGGTACTTCTGCGCGATGACGTAACTCCCGCCGGCGAAGTCGGGATCCTCGGCGCCGATCAGCACGGCGTCGACCGCCGCGGTGCCCGCCGGGTTCTCGGTGCCGTCGACGAAGCCGAGGAGGTCGCGGTTGTCGAAGAATCGGAATCCGTCCACCTCGTACTCCACCGTGACGGCGCCGGCGAGGGCGTTCAGGATGTTGCGCGCCAGCTCGAAGCACAGGTCCTTCGACCCGGCCCGGATGTGCAGCAGCAGGTCACCCGGCGTCGACGGTGCCCGGTGCCGCGGGCCGTCGAGCTCGACGAAGCGGTGCAGCCCGGCGGGTCGAGGGCCGGTGAACAGCCGGTCCCATGCCTCGGACCCGATCGACGCGATCAGGGACAGGTGCCGATCCGGGTAGCGGAAACCGGTGGCGCGCACCATACTTGTTAGATCCGCGATGGTGTCGTTGACCTGCTCCTCCCCGCCCGGGTCGATGGTCAGGACGAGGAATATCGCGGATACGGACGATGGATCCAGGATCGGCTGAGCTGTCGGATCACTCACCTTCGCCACCCTACCTTCCTAGGACAAGGCCTGTCCCGACACCGGGATTCGGCGTCGGGACAGGTTTCGATATAGGGGATCCGGTTCAGATCACTTGTTGCCGGCGTCTGCGCCGGGGCTGGCCTTGCCGTCCGCGGTGTACGACTTCGCACCGGTACCGGCGAGCGCGCCGCCCTCGACGATCAGGTACTCGTCGCGGATCGGGGTGCCGGCGAAGTGGTTCTCCAGGATCTCCCGCGTACCGGCCGCGTACCGTGCCTGCGCAGACAGCGACGTGCCCGAGATGTGCGGCGTCATCGCCTCGTGCGGCATGGTGCGCCACGGGTGGTCGGGGGCCGGCGGCTGCGGGTACCAGACGTCGCCGGCGTAGCCCGCGAGCTGGCCCGAGCGCAGGGCGTCGACGATGTCCTCCTGCACCGTGATCTCGGCGCGGGCGGTGTTGACGATGTACGAGCCGCGGCGCATCGAGTTGATCAGGTTGGCGTCGAACATGTGGTAGGTCTTCGGGTGCAGCGGGCAGTGGATGTCGACCACGTCGACAGAGCTCACCAGGGACTCCACGCTCGGGTGGTAGGTGAGGTTCAGCTCCTTCTCCACCTCCTCGGGCAGGCGCCGGGTGTCGAAGTAGTGCAGGTTGACATCGAACGGCTTGAGCCGGCGCAGGACGGCGAGGCCGATGCGTCCGGCGGCGATCACGCCGACGTCGAAGCCCTCGAGGTCGTAGGAGCGCTCGACGCAGTCGGCGATGTTCCATCCGCCGTCGACCACCCACTGGTGGGACGGGAGGTAGTTGCGGACCAGCGCGAGGATCTGCATCACGGCGTGCTCGGCGACGCTGAGGCTGTTACAGAACGTCACCTCGGCGACGGTGATCCCAGCCTTGATCGCGGCGTCCAGGTCGACGTGGTCGGAGCCGATACCGGCGGTGAGGGCGAGCTTCAGCTTGGGGGCCTTCGCGATCCGCTCCGCGCTCAGGTAGGCGGGCCAGAACGGCTGGGAGATGACCACCTCGGCGTCGGGCAGGTGCTTCTCGAACTCGGAGTCCGGGCCGTCCTTGTCGGACGTGACGATCAGTTCGTGGCCGGCGGCCTCGAGGTACTTGCGCAGCCCGAGCTCGCCGGATACGCAGCCGAGCAGTTCGCCCGGGGTGAAGTCGATGGCGGACGGGGACGGCACGGTCTGGCCGTCCGGGTAATGGGTGATCGTCGGAATGGAGTCGCGTGCGTACACCGGCGGGTAGCCGGTCACCGGGTCCGGGTAGAGCACGCACAGGATCTTCGCCATTGATGTCTCCTTGATCGTGGAGGCGGTCGCTCCGGCCGCCGAGTCGCCGTCGAGATTCGAGGCGTCCTCAGTCTTGCGGCGGCGGTGGCGCGGCGTCCAAGACGGAGTTCCGACCGGGCGATAGGTGACTCCGATCAGGGCGGGTCACCCCGAGTGGGGACGGTCGGCGGCGGTCGGTGTTCTGCGGTCCGCAGTGGCCGGCGCCGGGGGCGACCGAGGTGCCTCCGCTAGCCTGCGAACAGACCACCGAAGGAGTTGCAGTGAACGCGCACACCCGTAAGACGTACACCTCGATAGTCGGTACCCCGGCGCCACGGAATCTGGCGTGGCCCAAGTTCGTGACGCTCTGGGAGGACATCGCCGACCGGGTCGAGGACGAGTCGGGCGATCGCCTCGCGGTCGACTTCGCGGGACATCGCGAGGTGTTCCACCGCCCGCACGACGGCCGCGTATCGATCGAGGACGTCGAGCGTGCGCGCACGCTGCTGCGCTCGTCGCCGGACCTGAAGGGGACCGGCACCGTCGTCGCGGTCACGATCGACGCGAAGCAGGCTCGGATCGTGTCCTTCGACCTGGACTCCGCGAAGGTCGTCGAGGCCGGCGAGACGGTCCGGGACCACGATCCGCGGGCGCATCACCTGCGCACCGTGGAGCGGCACACCGGTCGTGACGACGAGCACGACCTCAGCCACTTCTTCGACGACCTCGCGGAGGCCGTCGCTGCGGACGCACCGGGACAGACGTTCGTCGTCCTCGGCCACGGTGCCGGGAAGTCCGATGTCGCAGAGGGATTCGTCGAGCGTCTGCGGGCGCACCACGCCGAGGTGGCGGAACACGTCGCGGGGGTCGCGAACATCGACCTGAGTGCGGCCGACGATGCCGCGATCGAGGCGAAGGCGCTCGCGGTGATCGACGGCTCGGCCGACTAGCCCCGCCCCGCGGCCACCAGGCTCGCACGTGCCGACCGTTCGAGCGCCTGCGCGAGCACCGACGCCGGGTCGCCCGCGCTGCGCACGAGGGCGACGGGCCCGCGCAGCGCGGCACCGTCCGGCCCGACGCCGTCGCC
>NZ_BAABFR010000059.1:0-31944 GCF_039541155.1 Tsukamurella soli | reverse complement strand
CGGTCGTCGATCAGCCGCTTCGCGGGCGACAGCGGCTCGGTCCGGTGCGAGCCCGGGTGGCGGTACCGGCGCCGGTGCGGGTGCGGGTGCAGCTGCCGGCGGCTTCCGGGGTCGTCCCGGTGGCGGCGGTGGCCGTGGTCGTCCCGGTGGTGCCGCGGGTGCGTTCGGTCGTCCCGGTGGCGCGCCTCGGCGCGGCCGCAAGTCGAAGCGGGCGAAGCGCGCCGAGTACGAGAACATGCAGGCGCCGATCGCCGGTGGCGTCCGGCTGCCGCGCGGCGGCGGCGAGACGATCCGTCTCGCACGCGGCGCGTCGCTGAGCGACTTCGCCGAGAAGATCGACGCGAACCCGGCGTCGCTGGTCCAGGCGCTGTTCAACCTCGGCGAGATGGTCACCGCCACCCAGTCGGTGAACGAGGAGACCCTCGTGCTGCTGGGCGAGGAGATGAACTACGTCGTCCAGGTCGTCAGCCCGGAGGACGAGGACCGCGAGCTGCTGGACAGCTTCGACCTCACCTACGGCGAGGACGAGGGCGGCGAGGAGGACCTCGAGCAGCGTCCGCCGGTGGTCACCGTCATGGGTCACGTCGACCACGGCAAGACCCGCCTGCTGGACACGATCCGCAAGGCCAACGTCCGCGAGGGCGAGGCCGGCGGCATCACGCAGCACATCGGTGCGTACCAGGTCCTCACGGAGCTGGACGGCAACGAGCGCCTGGTCACGTTCATCGACACCCCGGGTCACGAGGCGTTCACCGCCATGCGTGCCCGCGGTGCGAAGGCCACCGACATCGCGATCCTGGTGGTCGCGGCCGACGACGGCGTCATGCCGCAGACGGTCGAGGCGATCAACCACGCGCAGGCGGCCGACGTGCCGATCGTGGTGGCGGTCAACAAGATCGACAAGGAGGGCGCCGACCCGGCGAAGATCCGCGGTCAGCTCACCGAGTACGGCCTGGTGGCGGAGGAGTACGGCGGCGAGACCATGTTCGTCGACATCTCCGCGAAGCAGGGCACCAACATCGAGCAGCTGCTCGAGGCGGTCCTGCTCACCGCGGACGCGTCGCTGGACCTGCGGGCCAACCCGGACATGGACGCCCAGGGTGTCGCGATCGAGGCGCACCTCGACCGCGGCCGCGGCCCCGTTGCGACCGTGCTGATCCAGCGCGGAACGCTGCGGGTCGGCGACTCGATCGTCGCGGGCGACGCGTACGGACGCGTCCGCCGCATGGTGGACGAGAACGGCGACGACATCGTCGAGGCGCTCCCGTCGCGTCCGGCGCAGGTCATCGGCTTCACGTCGGTGCCCGGCGCGGGTGACAACCTGCTCGTGGTCGACGAGGACCGCATCGCCCGGCAGATCGCCGACCGGCGCAATGCGCGCAAGCGCAACGCGCTGGCCGCCCGCTCGCGCAAGCGGGTGTCGCTCGAGGACCTGGATGCGGCTCTGAAGGAGACGAGCCAGCTCAATCTGATCCTCAAGGGCGACAACAGCGGTACCGTCGAGGCCCTCGAGGAGGCCCTGCTCGCGATCGAGGTCGACGACGAGGTGCAGCTGCGCGTCATCGACCGCGGGGTCGGCGGCGTCACCGAGACCAACGTCAACCTGGCGTCGGCCTCCAACGCGGTGATCATCGGCTTCAACGTCCGTGCCGAGGGCAAGGCGACGGAGCTGGCGAACCGCGAGGGTGTCGACATCCGGTACTACTCGGTGATCTACCAGGCCATCGACGAGGTCGAGTCCGCCCTCAAGGGCATGCTCAAGCCGGTGTACGAGGAGAAGGAACTCGGCCGCGCCGAGATCCGGGCGATCTTCAAGTCGTCCAAGGTGGGCAACATCGCCGGCTGCCTCGTGCAGTCGGGGATCATGCGCCGCAACGCGAAGGCGCGCATCCTGCGCGACAACGTGGTGGTGGCGGAGAACCTCACCGTCTCGTCGCTGCGGCGCGAGAAGGACGACGTGGTCGAGGTCCGCGAGGGCTATGAATGCGGCCTCACGGTGACGTACTCGGACATCAAGGTCGACGACATCATCGAGACGTACGAACTGGTCGAGAAGGCACGCGACTAGTGCAGGCCCGCGGCCGGCGCTGCAGAGCGCCGGCCGCGGGACCCGCAATCACATCAGACGACTCTCGATCCCCAGGGCCGGGTGGCCCCGACGGTGTTCACAGGTGCAATAGAGATCGACCTCCTCCTCGGAGACGTCAGGTCGCTCAAACAGAAACGGTCGGTGATCCGGCCGATGCTCGCAGAGCTGCGGAGGTTCTCCGTGTCGGCCGCAGAGGTCGGTGCGCAGGACCTCCACCGCCGCGCGTGTATCGGCGTCGGCGTGGTGGGGCCGGACGCGGCGCACGTCGGTGACATCCTGGACCGATGCGAGCGGACCGCTGCGGGCCACCCCGAAGTGGAGCTGCTGTCCGTCCGCCGCCGCCTGTGGGGGCCGGAGGATTGACTCGTGGTCCGGCCGCGCCCGGACAGACACCCAGACTGTCCGGACGGACACCCGTATAGACGAAGAGGAATGGTGAACGGTCATGGCTGATCCGGCTCGCGCACAGCGCCTGGCCAAGCGGATCGCGACGATCGTCGCGACTGCGATCGAGCACGACATCAAGGACCCGCGGCTGGACTACGTGACGGTGACGGACGCCCGCGTCACGGGCGACCTGCACGACGCCACGGTGTTCTACACGGTGCGGGGCGCGACGATCGATGCCGAGCCCGACTACGCGGCCGCGGCCGCCGGTCTGGAGAAGGCCAAGGGGCAGTTGCGCACCAAGGTCGGCGCCGGCACCGGCGTCCGATTCACGCCGACGCTGCGGTTCGAGCCCGACCGCGTCCCCGAGGCCGTCGCCTCGATGGAGGCGCTGCTCGCCCGCGCCCGCGAGCAGGACGAGCGGGTCGCGGCCGCCGCCAAGGGCGCGCGCCCGGCCGGCGACCCCGACCCGTACAAGCCGGCCCGCGATGGCGAGGACGAGAGCGACGCGGACGGTGCCGGGACCGATGCGGACGGTACCGGCCCCGCGCGGGAGGCGGACGGTGCTCGATAGCCCGGCGACGGATAGCGCGGTGCCTGACAGCCCGGCGCTGGACGCGGTCGCGGACGTCCTGACCTCGGAACCGGCCCGCTCCTCGGTTCCGGGCGTCGCGATCATGTGCCACCAGCGGCCGGACGCCGACACCGTCGGGTCCGCGCTGGCGCTGGCACGGATCCTGCGGGCCCGCGGGATCGAGTCCACGGTCAGCTACCCGGACGCGGTCCCGTTGCCCGCGGGCATCGCCGCCCTGCCGGGCGCCGAGACCTTCGGGCCGCCCGGCGACGCCCCCGTCGCGGTCGCGGTCGACTGCGCGAGCCGCGAGCGACTCGGGGACCTGCGGCCGTGGTTCGAGGCGGCAGCCACCACCGTCGTCGTCGACCACCATCGGTCGAACGTCGGGTTCGGCACCGTCGATCTCGTCGACCCGGCGGCCAACTGCACCACCGAGCTGATCCTGCGGATCGCGGACCGCCTGGGCGTCGACGTCGACGCCGCGACGGCCGACTGCCTCTACGCCGGCCTGGTCACCGACACCGGATCCTTCCGGTGGACCACTCCGGCGGGCCACCGGATCGCGGCTCGGCTGCTCGCGGCGGGCGCCAGCGGCCGCGAGCTCGCCCGGTCCCTGCTCGACACCCACCCGGCCGCCTGGCTCACGCTGGTGTCGCGGGTGCTCGGCTCGAGCGTCGAGGTGCCCGCGGCGTTCGGGGGCCGCGGCGCCGTCTACGCGGTATGCACCGCGGCGGACCTGGGCGGGCTGCCCTGGGAGTCCGCCGAGTCCCTCATCGATCTGCTGCGCACGGTCGAGTCGGTCGAGGTGGCGGCCCTGTTCAAGGAGGGTGCGCCCGGCACCTGGTCGGCGTCGCTGCGTGCCAAGTCGGAGATCGACGTGAGCGAGTTCGCCCGCGGCTTCGGCGGCGGTGGGCACCAGCTGGCGTCGGGCTACTCCGCCGAGGGCACCGCCGACGAGGTCGTGCGGGAGTTCCTGGCCCGCGCATGACCCGGTATCCGACCGGGTGGCGGCGAGCATGACCCGCCACGCGGACGGCCGGTCCGGTGTGGGGCGGCGGGTTCTCGGCCAGGCCGTTCCCGCGCTCGGCGTGCTGGCTGCCGAGCCGCTGTACCTGCTGTGGGACACCGCGGTCGTCGGGCGCCTGGGCGCTCTGGACCTGGCGGGTCTCGCCGTGGGCGCGCTGGTGCTGGCGACGGTGTCGACGCAGCTCACCTTCCTCTCGTACGGCACCACGGCACGCGCCGCGCAGCGGTTCGGCGCGGGCGACCCGGCTGGAGCGGTACGGGAGGGGGTCGCCGCGACCTGGATCGCGCTCGGCGTCGGCCTTGCCCTCCTTGCCCTCGTTCAGCTGCTGTGCGACCCGGTGGCGGCCGCGGTGGCCGACGGCTCCGACATCGCCGCGGCGGCCGCCGGCTGGCTCCGCGTGGCGGCGTGCGGGATTCCGCTGATCCTGGTGACGATGGCCGGCAACGGCTGGCTGCGCGGCGTGCAGCGCCCGCGCGCGCCGGTGGCGTTCGTGATCGCCGGGCTGTCGCTGTCGGCTCTGCTGTGCCCCGCGCTGACGCACGGGCTGTGGGGTGCGCCGCGGCTCGGCCTCGTCGGATCCGCGTGGGCCAACCTCGCGGGGCAGTGCGTGAGCGGAGTGGCGTTCCTGGTGGCGCTGGTGCGGTCGCGGCCCGACGGCGTCGGGCGTCGCGCGTTCCTGGCGCCGCGCTGGTCCCTGATGGCCGCGCAGCTGCGGCTGGGCCGGGACCTCATCGTCCGCAGCCTGTCTTTCCAGGTGTGCTTCGTCTCGGCGGGCGCGGTGGCGGCCCGTGTGGGGGCCGAGGCGGTCGGCGCCCACCAGATCGCCATGCAGGTGTGGAACTTCTTGTCGCTGCTGCTGGACTCGCTGGCGATCGCCGCCCAGACCCTCGTCGGCGCGGCACTCGGCGCGGGACGACCGGATGCCGCACGCAGCATCGGCGTACGCGTCACGGGCTGGTCGGCCGGGGTGGCCGTCGTCGTGGCGGTGGCACTGGCCGCAGGGGCGGGCGTGGTGCCGCGCGTCTTCACCGCCGCGCCCGGTGTGCTCAGCGCCCTCGCGGTGCCGTGGTGGTTCCTCGTGGGCATGGTCCCCGTCGCCGGCGTGGTGTTCGCGCTCGACGGTGTCCTGCTGGGCGCGGCCGACGCGGCATACCTGCGCACCACGACCCTCGCGGCGGCCCTGGTCGGCTTCCTGCCGCTGATCTGGCTGTCGTACGGGCTCGGTTGGGGTCTCACCGGGATCTGGTCGGGGCTCGCGCTGTTCGTCGTGCTGCGGTTCTGTGCGGTACTGACGAGGTTTCGCGGCACAGCGTGGCAGGGTTCCGCCATTCCGGCGAACCGGACATTGTGACACCTGACACGGCCCAGTGACTTGCATTACAGGACCAAATGGACTCCGATAGGTTCCATGAGCAAGGGGATTGAGTCGTCGGTCCGTGCCCGTCGCCTCGCGGCGGCACTGGCTGTGGCGGCCTGTGCGGGCACGGCGTTGGCAGCGTGTGGCTCGTCCGATACCGGGACCAGGCCGTCCTTCACCGTCGAGCCCTCGCCCGACACCCCCGATACCGGGTCGAGCACCGCCCCGTCGTCATCGACCTCGTCGTCATCCGCCCCGTCGACCACGATCGCGACCACCACGGAGGCGCCCCAGCAGACGCCGGTCTATGTGCCGCCCCCCGTGACCGACACCACGGACGGCGGGTCCGGGAGTGGGTACGGCACGGGCGACACGGACACCGACACGACGACGCCCGCCGCCACGACCGGTGCGAGCGGCGGCGGCCAAGGCGTATACACCGTGCCGACGACGGTGCCGGAGCGGTTCCCCACCACGATCCCGCGCACCATCGTGGTGCCGCCGGGGTTCCCGACGCCGCCCGGCGTCCCACCGACGATCACGTTGCCACCGGGCGTCCCCACCACGATCCCGAATTTCTGAGCCCCCGAACGGGGAAGACCGGCGGCCGCCCACGCGCGATGCGTGGGCGGCCGCCGGGCTGCAATGGGGTCCCGTCAGTCCTTCGGAGGGAGGACGTGCTCGCCGGACTTGTCCGTCGACAGGGCGAGCGAGCTGATGTACAGCGTCTCGCCGTCGGGCCCCTTCTTCGCCGAGGCGATCATGTCGGGGCGCTCGAACTCGATCCCCGTCACCGCGCAGGGCAGCGTGTCTCCCGACGGGTTGCCGTGCTCGTCGAACATCGGTAGGTCGATGCCGTCGTCGGTGCGCCGCAGGTAGTACTTGCCGCGGGTCGCGGCCGCGATGATCGGCGGCAGCACCAGCGCGAGGACGAGGGCGACGATCGGCGAGTACGGCTGGATCGCATCGCCGAACACGTGGAAGTACACCAGGATCGACGCGCCGGCCGCGACGATCAGCGACACGAAGCCCACGGGGTTGATCGCGTACAGCATGCCGCGGCGGAACTCGGGCACCTTCGGCGACAGCTTCAGCAGGTACTTGTTGATCGCGATGTCCGAGGCCACGGCCACGATCCACGCGATGCCGCAGTTGGCGTAGAAGTTCAGCAGGTTGTTGAGGAAGCTGAACATGTCGGCCTCCATCAACGCGATGGCGATGGCGACGTTGAACACCAGGAACACGAGGCGACCCGGATAGGTCTTGGTGACGCGGGTGAAGCTGTTGGTCCAGGCGAGCGAGCCGGAGTACGCGTTGGTGACGTTGATCTTGATCTGGCTGATCACCACGAGCGCCACGGCCAGGGTCAGCGCCAGCCAGTGCGGCAGGAAGTCCTGGTAGATCTCGACGAACTGGTGCACCGGCTGGTTGGCGATGCCGGCGTTGTCGGCGGCCTGCGAGATCAGGTACACGGCCAGGAACAGGCCGACGATCTGCTTGATCGCGCCGAAGAACACCCAGCCGGGGCCGGCGGTGATCATCGCGGTCCACCACTTGCGCGAGTTCTCCGGGGTGCGCGGCGGCATGAACCGGAGGTAGTCGATCTGCTCGGCGATCTGCGCGATGAGGGACAGACACACGCCCGCCGCGAGCATCGTCCCGGCGAACGAGACACCGTGTCCCGCGGGCGATCCGTCGGGGTTGGAGCCCGAGTAGGCGAAGAACTTACCGATCGCGTCGGGGTGCTTGATCACCAGGTACAGGAACGGCAACACCATCATGATCAGCCACAGCGGGGTGGTCCACACCTGCAGCTTCGCGAGGGTGTTCATGCCGTAGATCACCAGCGGGATGACCAGCACCGAGCTGAACAGATAGCCCAGCCACAACGGGATGTGCAGGCCCAGCTGCAGGCCCTGCGCCATGATCGAGCCCTCGAGCGAGAAGAAGATGAACGTGAACGACGCAAAGATCACGTTGGTGACCACCGAGCCGTAGTAGCCGAAGCCCGATCCGCGCGTGATCAGGTCGAGGTCGATGTTGTACCTCGCCGCGTAGTAGGCGAGCGGGTAGCCGGTGAGGACGATGACGATCGCGAAGAAGCCGATCCCGAGCAGGGCGTTGCCGGTGCCGTTCGCGATGCCGATGTTCGCGCCGATCGCGAAGTCCGCGAGGTAGGCGATGCCGCCGAGCGCCGAGGTCGCGACCACGGCGGGGCCCCACTTGCGGTAGCTGCGGGGTGCGAACCGCAGCGTGTAGTCCTCGAGCGTCTCTCGGGCGGCGACGTCCTTGAGGTGCTTGTCGCCCACCTCTGTCTGCTGTGCCGTCACTGCTCACCGTCCTTCCGCCGGCACCCCCTCGGCGCCAGATCTCATTCGAACAGTCGCACCACCACGAGAGCGGGGCGTGTCCGTGGCGTTACGGCCCGGTTACGTGGCCTGGTGGGTGGTTAAACCCTGGGGTGAGCGCTCGGCGGGGCGCGGAATCACGTCGAGGCGGCGTGACGAGTCGGCTAGAGCAACCGCTCGAGCCGGTCCAGTTCCTGGCGAACGCTCGCGAGGATTCGAGGCGCGGTGGGAGGTTCGACCGGCTGGGTGTCACGCAGGACGGATCGCACCGCCATGTCGGCCAGCTGGGCGGCCGTGGCCTGTTCGTCGTCGCCGCTCTGGTACCACCACGCGATCCAGTTGAGCATGCCGACGATGCCGAGTGCCGCGGTGCGCGGGTTGACCGCACGGAACACGCCGCTGGTTATGCCGCTCTCGATCACCGCGATGAGCTCTTTGAGGACCCGGCGTCGGCTTGCGCTGTATGCCTCCGCCAGGTGGTCGGGCAGGTCGGCCTCCGAGCGGATCATGAGCCGGAACCGGCCGGGATCGGCCATCTGGTGGAGGGCCAGCGAGCTGGCCATCCTGTGCAGTCGCTCGCTCGGCGGTACGTCGGGAAGGCCGTTGATCTCGTGGAGTAGCTGCGCGGGCTGATCGGCGATCTCGCTCACCAACTGGGCGAACAGGTCGTCCTTGTTGGCGACGTAGTGGTAGACCGCCTGGCGGGTGAGACCGGTCGCGTCGGCGATGTCCTGCAGGGTGGTGCCGGCCACGCCACGTTCGGCGAACAGTCTGGCCGCGTTCTCCTTGATCTCGCGCTCGACCAGCTCTCGCCGGATGCTCGGCCGCCCCCGCTTCTTGGCGGGGCCCGCGCCGCCGCCCGTGCTCGTCTCCGACAGCCCGGTCTCGTCCGACGTCATCTGGCCAAGGGTAATCGGGCTCGATCTCACCGGGTGAACGCGACGAGATCGACACGGGCGCTCGCGAGCGCCGCCGCGGCGTCTGCTCGCAACGCCGCGGGCACGTCCGCGACCACCAGTGCGTCCGTGGCCAGCCGGATCCGCTCGCCCAACTCCAGCCGGTCCAGGGTCGACTCCCGATCGTCGGGACCTTCGAGCCAGTACACCCCGGCGGGCGGCAGGCCGGCGACGATGGCGGCCGCCTCGTCGCTCCACGGTCGGACGGTCACTGTGACGCGTGCCGTCCGCGTCGTGTCGCGCAGTCCGGACGGTGCGTCCCGGCCCGTGAACCGATGCGTGCTGTGGACGAGCGGACGGGTCAGGATCCAGTCGGTGATCGCCCCCGGGGCCGGTACATCCGCCGGGGCGACGGCGGCGAAGGCCGCGAGGCCGGCCGGCACCACGTGGGGCGCGGACTCCGCGAATCGCTCGACGGTGACCTTTCCGGCCCGTGTCATGTACGCGAGCATCAGCTGCGCCACGGGAATCGTCATCCTGTCCGCGAACGAGTCCCACCACGCCATGGAGCGCTCCGCGATCGCCTGGAGGTGTTCGACCGCCGGGCGGCGCTCGAGTTCGTACGCGTCGAGCGCTGCCTCCAGGCCGTCGGCGGCGAGCAGCGCGCGATCCAACGCGATCGCGTCCTCCATGGCCAGTTTCGTGCCCGAGCCGATCGAGTAGTGCGCCGTGTGCGCCGAGTCCCCGAGCAGCACGATGTTGCGGTGGTGCCAGGAGCGGCAGCGCACGGTGCGGAACCGCAGCCACTTGGTACGGTTGCCGATCAACCGATTCCCCTGCAGGGTCTTCGCAAACGCGTCCTGCAGATAGTCCAGCGAGGTCTGATCCGACTCACCGTTCGGTGTCTCGGCGGTGGAGACGTCGAAGCCGGCGAGCTTCCACGTCTGCTCATCGGTCTCGATCAGAAACGTGCTGCGATCCCGGGCATACGGATAGGCATGGGCCACGAAGGTGCCGTGCTCGGTGGTGACGGGTGTGAACACCGCGCTGGGCAGCGCGAATTCGGTTCCGCACCATAGGTACAACCCGTCGCCCTCGGCGATCGACGGGCCGAACTCGTCGGCGAACTCGCCCCGGGTCGCGCTGGAGATCCCGTCGGCCGCGACGATCAGATCGGCGGCCAGCTCGCCGGCCGACCGGCGCGCGCCGTATCGCAGTATCACTCCGGCCTCCTCCGCGTACCGCTGCAGTACCGACAGCAGCGTGGCCCGGCCGATGGCGAGCAGCTCCCCGTGCGCCAGCCGCACCTCGTCGTCGCCGACCCGCATCGCCATCTCGTGGGGGTGCGACGCGCTCACGATCGCGTCGAGCGACTGCTCGTCGGCCTGGCGCAGGTTGCGTTGCGTGCGGGATGCCAGTCCGACGCCGAAGCCGAATGTCGTGTCCGGCAGCCCCTGTTCGTAGACGGTCACCTCGGCGTCGGGATGGCTGCGCTTGAGGAGCCGTGCGGCGTACAGGCCGCCGGGACCGCCGCCCAGGACCGCGATCGTGTTGAGGTTCATGATTCGGCTCCTTCGAGCATCGATTCGGCGTCCAGACGTGCCTGGACGTCTGCGCGCAGACTCTTCTTGTTGACCTTGCCGACATTGGTCTGCGGCAGCGCCGGCACCCAGACGAGCCGTTCCGGCCATTTGAACTTCGCCACGCCGAGCGCGTCCATATGCTGCTGGATCTGCAGCATCGTGAGCTCGACGTCGGAGGTCGAGACCAGGTATGCACACGCCCGTTCGCCCAGCCGCTCGTCCGGCATGGCGACCACGGCGGCCGCGGCGATTCCGGGATGTCGCATCAGCAGTAGCTCGACCTCCTCGGCGTTGACCTTCTCGCCGCCCCGGTTGATCAGGTCCTTGATCCGGCCCTCGATCGAGATGTGGCCGCGGCCGCCCGCAGTGCGGATCGCGGCGAGATCGCCGGTGCGGTAGAAGCCGTCGGAGGTGAACGCGGTGGCGTTGTGCTCGGGGGCGTCGAAGTAACCGGGGATCGTGTACGGCCCGCGACAGCACAGTTCGCCGACGGCGCCGGTGAGTACGTCGTCCGCACCGACCGGGTCCAGGATCCGGACCTCGTCCGACGGGGCGATCGGCGTTCCCACGGTCGTCGCCCGCATGATCT
Organism: Tsukamurella soli; assembly: GCF_039541155.1. Classification (NCBI taxonomy): domain Bacteria; kingdom Bacillati; phylum Actinomycetota; class Actinomycetes; order Mycobacteriales; family Tsukamurellaceae; genus Tsukamurella; species Tsukamurella soli. The sequence goes on along the minus strand of NZ_BAABFR010000059.1, from coordinate 21,094 downwards.
CGGGGGAGTCTGCCGGGCTCACCATGAACATGCCCTCGGACATGCCGAACATCTGGCCGGCCCAGTGCCGGTCGCCGTCGTCGACCCGGCGGAACAGGTCGGCCGGAACCTTCGCCCCGGACAGCACGGTGCGGCGCAGCGTCCGCAGGACAGGATCGAAGTCCGCCGTCTTGATCGCCTGGTAGTGGCCGTGCCCGATGAGGACGTCCGTGACCGCGCTCCGCGCCATGAGCGCGAAGGCCGCGACGTGCTCGGGGTTCGACAGGACGAGGGTCGCTCCCACCGAGTGCGCGGCGTGTAGGGCGCACGAGATGCCGGCGTTGTGGATCACCGGGATCAGGTGCGCCACCCGGGTGTCGCGGTCCCAACCGAGCGCGCGTGCGTACAGCAGACCGTTGTTCCAATACTCGGCGTGGATACGCGGAATCACCTTCGGAACGCCGGTCGTGCCTCCGGACAGCTGGAACACCGCGACGTCCTGTGGATCGGTGAGCGCCTCGACCGATTCGACGAACGCGCGGGCTTCCGTGGCCCGGATGCCTGCGCCGAGGTCCTCGATCCGGTGCACGCCTCGGGTGCCGGCGGGGGCCTCGACGGTGAGGATCGTGCGGAGGGTGGGGTGCCCCTGCGCGACCTCTCGGGCGAACTCCAGCAGGTCGAACCCCAGGCCGGCCTCGACGAGATGCGCTGCCGCACCGACCTTCCGGCTGATGTCCCCGATCTCGTGCATCCGATGCTGCGCCAGGGTGGCCACCGGGACCAGCCCCGCCTTGAGGCAGCCGTACCAGGCGAGCACCGTCGTGGCGCGGTTCGTCACCTGGAAGATCACCGGATCGAGGCGACGCAGCCCGAGGGCGCCCAGCGCGGCCGCGATCCGGTCGGTGCGCTCGTCGAGTTCGCGGTACGTGAGGGTGGTGTCGTCGGTGATCAGCGCGGTCCGGTCACCGTGCAAGAGCGCGGCCTCGTGGAGTCGCGCGCCGGTCGGGAGATCGCTCCACTCGCCGGTCGCGCGGTATCTCTTCGCCCGCTCGGCCGGGTACGGTACGAGCCGGCCGTTCCAATCGGATGCGGTCGCATGCGTCTCCATCGCGTCAGTCGGCCGGCGCGGCGATCAGCAGCGCCGTCAGCTCACCGACGTGGTCCGGGTGATCCGCCGGAACGATGCCCGAGTAGACCGCGGTCCAGCACCCGGGGCAGCACTGCTGCCGGAAGACCACCTCGGTGTCGATGTATTCGCCGGGCGCGGAGGTGACCTGCGGTCCGGCGGCCGCGGAGGGGCCCTCGTACCGGGCGAGCGACAGCCGGCCGGACTTCGTGTCGCCGAGGACGCGCCCACAGTGGGCGCAGGCGACGACGCGGGCGTCGTCGATCGTGACCTCCGCCAGGTTGTCGTCGATGCGGCGTGCGCGACTGAGGTCGACCTCGGCGCCCTCGGACTCCGGCGTCTGCGAACGGTCGCGACGCTCGTCGATCATCTCGGTCCGGCGCTCGTCGGTCGCACCCGCGTCCAGCTCTCCACCACTGACCACGACTCCGTAGTTCACCCGCGCGCCGTCGACGGTGACCTTGCCGTTGACGACGTCCGCGGCGACGGCGGCGGGGTCACGGCGCAGCGGGTCGCCGTAGCCGCCGCCACCCTGCCAGTGCATGTAGAGCACCTCGCCGGGCGCCAGGTAGCTCTCGGCGTAGCACGCGCCGGTCTCCTGGGAGCCGCCCAGGTCGGCCAGGCGGCCGGGCAGCCTGCCGGCTGCCAGCAGTTCCTGCACGCCCGAGTCGCGGGCCAGGATCTCGAGGCCGGTGTTGCCGGGCAGGCCGCCCGCCAGTCCGCCGTTCTGCGCCACGGCCTTGCCGGCGGAGGCGAACACCAGGCCCATCGGGAGGCTGCTGCCGTACGGGGTCACGGCCAGCGACGCGCTGACCCCGCCCCGCATCCGGCCCGGGCCGCCGGAGTCGGGCTCCTCGCGGCGCCACAGCGTCAGCAGGGGGTAGAGGAACTCGGTCATCTCCGTGTCGGGGATGCGTCCCATGGGGATGCAGAACAGGCCGCCGGTGTCCATGCCGTCGGCGACCGGTCGTGCGCCGTAGCCGCCGGCCATGGGCTCCATCATGATGTTGAGGAACGGCACCGGCTGCTCGCCGCGCTCGTCGAGCCCGGCCACCACGGCCGTGTCCCACGTGCCGCAGCAGGACGCCTGGACGTTCTTGCCGAGGTCGATGTTCCGATCGAGCATCTGCGCCAGGCACTCGGCGATCAGATTTCCGGTGAGCCAGGCGGGACCGATCGGACCGCGGCTGACGGCGGCCGGGAAGGTGGCGTTGTTGATCGTCCCCTCCTCGGAGATCAGCTCGAAGCAGCGCATCAGGCCGCCGGCGGACCAGGGGATGTCTCCGGCGAGGATGGGGAGCAGCGCCAGCATGACGCCGCCGCGCATGCCCGCGTAGGTGCAGTTGATGACGCCGGTCTGTGGGTCCGTGCCGGTGAAATCGAAGGTCAGGTGGTCGTCGGTCTTGGTCATCGCGACGGCGATCTTGTGCAGGCCGCGATCACCCGTCGACGACTGGTCCTGGTAGCCGGTGGCTTTCCACGTGCCGTTCGGGAGCGAGGTCAGCTTGGTGCGCAGCCGGCTCTCGGCGTCGTTCATCATCCGCTTCATCACGGCCTTCACCGTGTCGGCGCCGTACTGCTCGATCACTGCGATCAGGCGGTTCCGGCCCACCGTGTTGGCACCGATCTTGGCCCGCAGGTCGAGCCCCACCAGCATGGGTACGCGCGATCGCCGCGTCCACACGTCGGCGACGTCGCGCTGCAGCACGTTGTCGCGGACCACCTTGATCGGCGGGGTGGGCAGGGACTCCGAGAAGACGTCCTTGGCGCCCGGGTCGAACGAGCCGAGGCCGGAGCCGCCGAGGTCGGGCTCGTGGCAGATGGCGCTGGTCCAGGCGAACAGCTTGCCCTCGTGGAAGATCGGCTGGTAGACGATGACGTCGCTCTGATGCAGGCCGCCGCCGACCCACGGGTCGTTGCACAGGAACATGTCGCCCTCGGCGATGCCGGGGTTCTCGGAGCGGTGCTGCAGGGTCCAGTAGATGGCGAGGTCGACGGCGCCTACGAGCATGGTGTTGTAGAGGCCCACCTGGACCTCCTGTCCCACCTCGTCGCTGACGGCGAAGTCGAAGTCGTTGGCGTCCGTGACGATCGGTGAGCCCGACATCCGCTTGAGCGCCTCGCCCATCTCGTCGGTGACGGACCAGAGCCGGTGCCGGATCACCTCGTAGGTGAGTGGATCGACGGCGTCGATCTGCTCCTGGGTCACGGTGTGCAGCGGCACCGTCGCGCCGACGGCGCGGCGGAGGGCCTCAGGGTCGAGCGGGCGGCTGGAGAAGATCTCCGAGCCCGGGATCGGTGCGGTCATGGTGTCGTTCTCCTCTGATCAGGCCTGGTCGACCGTGATGTGCAGGTTGCCGAGCCGGTCGACGGTGCCGGTCGTGTCGTGTGGCACCACGACCGTCGTGGTCGGTACCTCGATGACCGCCGGGCCACGCAGGACGTGCCCGGCCCGCAGCTTGGTGTAGTCGTAGATGGCGGTGTCGACATACCCGCGGGACGCGCCGAGACACACCTTGCGGACGCCGGTCAGGGCGGCCGAAGCGTCGGCCGACTCCGCCCGCTCCAACTCGGGCAGGGTGGGCGAGAAGGGCAGTACCCCGGTTCCGCGGACCCGGTAGGTGATCGCCTGGATGCCCGCCTCGCGGAATCCGCTGTCCTTGCCGTACAGCTCGGCGTACTTGGCCTCGAACACGTCCGCGGCCTGCACGAGTTCCTCCGCGCCGAGTCGGCCGTTCGGGATCGGCGTCGCGACCTCCGCGAGCTGCATCGTGTAGCGCATGTCGATCTCGCGCTCGATCTCGACCGAGGCGAACTGCAGGCCCTGTCGGCCCAGCAACTCGCGTACCTGGGCTTCGAGATCCTCGAAGTTCCGTTGGACGCGGGCCGGGTCGAGTGGCATCGCCGCCGGGTCCGACATCTCCTTGGCGAGCACGATGTCGGAGGATGCCAGGCCATATGCGGAGAAGGCCGAGGCGACCCGGCCGAGCGGCACGACGACGTCGGTCGCACCGATCTCCTGCGCGTACAGGCCGCAGTGGGCCGGGCCGGATCCGCCGAACGCGTAGACGATGAAGTCGCGTGGGTCGTGCCCCGCCTCGACCACGGTCTTGCGAAGCAGGTCACCGGTCTGCGCGTTCTGCACCTCGTAGATCGCTGCGGCCGCCTCCTCGACGGTGAGCCCGAGCGGCTCGGCTATCCGGACGCGGATCGCCTCCCGCGCCAGGTCGAGGTCCAGCGCTCGGCGGCCGCCGAGCAGGCCGCGCTCCGGGATGATGCCGAGCACGAGGTTGGCGTCGGTGTTGGTCGGTTCGGTGCCGCCGTTTCCATAGCACGCCGGCCCGGGCACGGCCTGGGCGCTGTGCGGGCCGATCTGGAGATTCCCGCCCGCGTCGATCCAGGCGATCGCGCCGCCGCCGGAGCCGATGGCGTGCACTTCGAGGGTGGGAACATTGATCGGGTGATGGTTGATGATGGTCGTCGACGAGCGCACCGGCTCGCCGTCGACGATGAGGCCCGCCAGGAAGGTGGTTCCGCCGGCGTCCGTCGCGATGATGTTCTTGTGTCCGAGCTGCTCGCCGAGTGAGAGCGCCCCCACCACGCCGCCGGTCAGTACCGAGCCAACGGTGGAGATCGCGTTGCCAGGGGCCTCGGCAGCGGCCACCGCGCCGCCGTTGCTCTGCATCACCAGCAGCGGACCGGCCAACCCCTGCTCGCGCAACCTGGTCTCCAGCTCGCCGAGGTAGTCCCGCAGCCCGGGGCCGATCTGGGTGCTCATGATCGTCGTCGAGTTGCGGGCGAACTCGCGGATGCGGGGTGAGACCTCGCTGGAGATCGCGACGAACAGGTCGGGATCGATCTCGTGCGCGATCTCGCGGATGCGCTGCTCATGGGTGGGATTGCGGAAGGACCACAGCAGCGAGACGGCGAAGGCGGAGATCCCGTCGTCGATCAGGCTACGGACCGCCGACCGGACCTCGTCCTCGTCGAGCGGCACGACGACGCGGCCGTCGCGGTCGATGCGCTCGGTGACCTCCAGCGCGTGGCGCTTGCGGACGAGCCCGTGGGACTTGCTCTGGCCGATCGGGTTCTGCAGTTCCTCCGGTGCCCTGCCGAGGTACCGCCCCTCGACGTTCATGATGTAGATCGAGTCCCGGTGCCCCTTGGTCGTCAGGAACCCGATGTCGGGCACTCGGTTCATCACCAGCGCGTTCAGCGAGGAGGTGGTGCCGTGTGCGATGTGGTGGGTGTTCGCGAGGATCTCGTCGAGCGGTCGACCGAGCTCCTCGGCGAGCACGTCCAGGACGTCCATCACGCCGACGGAGTAGTCGGGCGGTGTCGACGCGGCCTTGCCGGCGAGCACCATGCCCGCGCCGTCGTCCAGGACGGCGTCTGTGAACGTGCCACCGACGTCCACACCGATTACGTATGCCATCTGCTCCTGCTCTCCTTCGGGCGGTGACGCGGTGACCCGAATCACAACATCGTCTGATGCGTCGATTATTCGACGCAGATGCAGACAAAGTCAAGCGATGTCATAGGTTGACTTTCTGACGCCTGCGACGAATAATTGTCGTTAACGCAGATTTATTGTCAGTGCTGAAAGGACCGCCGTTGACCACCCACCGGATCGGGCTCGTCGTCCCCAGTTCGAACGTGACCGTCGAGACCGAGATGCCGGCCATCCTCGGGCGCCACCCCATCTCGCGGTTCTCGTTCCACTCCACCCGGATGCGGATGCACACGGTCTCGCCCGAGCAGCTCGCGGCCATGAATGCGCAGCGTGAGCGGTGCATCGTGGAGATCGCCGACGCCTCGCCGGAGGTGATCCTCTACGCATGCCTGGTGGCCGTCATGGTGGGTGGCCCCGGTGAACACCAGCGAGTCGAGTCGGCCGTCGCCGAGCAGCTGGCCACCGGAGGCTCGCCGGCGCGGATCCGGTCCAGCGCCGGTGCCCTCGTCGAGGCGCTGCACGCCCTCGACGCCAAGCGGATCGCCCTGGTGACCCCCTACGTGAAGCCGCTTGCAGAGCAGGTCGTCGCATACCTGGAAGCCGAGGGCTTCGACGTCGCGGCCTGGCGTGCGCTCGAGGTCGCCGACAACGCCGAGGTCGGATGTATCCCCGGCGACAAGGTGATGCGGGCGGCCCGGTCGCTCGATCTGACGGGCGTCGACGCTCTCGTCATCAGCTGCTGCGTCCAGATGCCGTCGCTCGATCTGGTGGAGCCGGCCGAGCAGGAGTTCGGGATCCCGGTCCTGTCGGCCGCCACCGCCGGGGCGTACAGCATCCTGCGCGGTCTCGGATTGGGCCTGACGATCGACGGTGCGGGCGGCCTGCTCCGCGCGGACGTCGACGTCACCCCGGCCTGACAGGCGTCTTCCCGAATGAACGGCTCGCCGGAACCGACCACACCACTCGAGACGAGATGAGGAGAACAGTCATGTCTGAATCGGAGCACCTGGTCCGCGGTGTCGACCACGTCGCCTACCCGACCTTCGATCCCGCGGGCACCGTCCGCTTCTACCGGGACACCCTCGGTTTCCCGGTGGTGCACTCCATCTGTGCCGCCGGTTGGGGACCCGACCGACACCCCGACTTCATCCACTTCTTCTTCGACATCGGCAACGACGATCGCCTGGCGTTCTTCTACTACTTCGGGCTCGCGCCGTTCGACGGAGGTCCGCAGGGCGACTCCTACTCGCGGTTCGCCGAGGACGTACCGATCTGGTTCATCCGCTCGCGGCACTTGGCCATCCATGTCGACAGCGAGGACCACCTGATGGAGTACCGCCGCCGGTTGGACGCCAGCGAATGGCCGGTCGAGATGCAGATCCAGCACGAGACCATCGAGTCGATCTACACCCACGACCCGAACGGCTACATGATCGAGATCACCCGTGCCATGCGGCCGGTGACGCCGCAGGAGGACTTGGACGCCGACCTGACGATCGACGCGCTGGTCGACGTGGTCGCGGGACCCGCTCCTTCCATGGACGCTCTGCTGGTCCGCAAGGCGGAACTCATCATCGAGCGCGCCGAGGAGTGGCAGCGCACCCGGAGCGAGAACGCGCAGGCGGTGTCGGCCGAATGACCACGGTATTCGTGTTGGACGTGCCCGAGAACCGGCCGGTCGTCGCCGTCGCCGCCGAGGCGGAGACCGTGACGGTCGACCGTGTGGGTCCCTACTTCAAGGTCAGCGCACCCGGCGCCATCGTGATCGACCGCCGCGCGACCGGCTGCCGTCACGCGGTCTGGTACAGCAGCGTCGCCGGCCTGTTGGACGCGAAGATCGCCCAGTGGGACAAGGACGCGATGCGACTGGAGGCGCGATGACCTCGCAGGCTGCGGAGGCCCGCATCGGTGCCGGACGGTACATCGACGCGGCGCAGATTCCTCCTGGGACGGAGACGTCGGTCCACGAGCTCACCACCGCCGACGGCGCGAAGGTCTCAGGCGTCCTGCGCGCCCTGCCGGGCGCCGACACCGTCGTCAGCCTCATGCACCCGCGCCAGGACCTCACTCACCACGTGCTCGTTCCCGAGTTGGTGTCCCGCGGCTTCGCGGTGTGGACCCAGGGCACACGGTCGACCAACAACGACCTCAACCTGATCCACGAGCAGGCCCTGCTCGACGCCGCGGCCGGGCAGGTGTTCCTGCGTGAGCGCGGCTTCGGCGCCCGGGTCACGCTCGGCCATTCCGGCGGTGGCACCCTCTTCGCGTTCTATCACCAGCAGGCGGGCCTGCCCGCCGAGCAACGGCTGACCGCCGCACCCTCGGGCCGGCCGGTGGATCTCGCGAACGCGGATATGCCGGTCCCGGACGGCGCGGTGTTCCTCGCCCCGCATCCCGGCCAGGGCGCGCTCCTCCAGCGACTGATCGACCCGTCCGTCGCGGACGAGGCCGACCCCCTGTCCGTGGTGGACGAGCTCGACCCGTTCTCTCCGGCGAACGGATTCGCCCGGCCGCCCGAGTCGTCCTCCTACTCGCCCGAGTTCGTCGATCGGTACCGCGCGGCGCAGCGCGAGCGGATCCGCCGTATCGATGCCGAGGCCCGTGCGCGCGTGGAGCAGGCGGACCGGGCCCGGGCAAGCTTCAAGGTCTCGGGGGATCCGGCAGACCGCCGCGCCGCGCTGGCTCCGCGCGTGCTCACCGTCTACCGCACCGATGCAGACCTCAGGTACACCGACCTGTCACTGGATCCCAACGACCGCCCCTACGGCTCGCTGTTCGGCCGCCGGCCCGACCTGACCGACTACGGACTGGTCGGCTTCGGCCGTCTTGTCACGCCCGAGGCGTGGATGTCGACGTGGTCGGCGAACACGAGCAATGCCGACTTCCTGCGCTGCGCGCCCGGCGTGCGGGCGCCGTCGCTGTTCGTCGAGCTCACCGGTGATGCCGCGTGCTTCCCGCGCGACGCGAACGCGATGGCGGCCGCCCTCGGCGCCACCGACGTCGAGCACCGCAGGGCACCGGGAACACACTTCGGCGGCCCGCTCCGCCCCGGGGACCCGACGGGCGCGAGTCTGGCCGCCGCCGAGATAGGCGGCTGGCTCACTGAACGGTTCCCCGCATGAGCCCCGCATAAGAGCCCCGCATAAGACCCTCTGCACGGGACTCCCCGCATGAGAACCCGACCGCGTCCTGGGGCGCCGGCACCGCGCCGGTAGCGTGGAGAGGTGGCGAAGCTCCTTGCGATCAGTGACCTGCACGTCGGGCACCGCGGCAACGAGGGCATCGTCGAGCAGATCCGAGGCGAGTCGCCCGACGACTGGCTGATCGTGTGCGGCGACGTATGCGAGCGCTCGGACGTGCTCGACGAGGTCCTGTCGGTACTGGTGCGGCGGTTCGCGAAGGTGATCTGGGTGCCTGGCAACCACGAGCTGTACACCACCGGCAAGGACCCGATGCAGGTGTTCGGCCAGGCACGGTACGACTACCTCGTCGAGGTGTGCCGAGGCCGCGGTGTCCTCACCCCCGAGGACCCGTACCCGGTCTGGGACGCCGACGGCGCGCCCGTCACCGTCGTCCCCATGTTCCTGTTGTACGACTACAGCTTCCGCTCGGACGGGTTGACCAAGCTGGCCGCCCTGGCCGGAGCGCGGGAGCGCAACGTGGTCGCCACCGACGAGTTCCTCCTGTCGGCCGAGCCGTACGCGACGCGCGACGCCTGGTGCCGCGCCCGCCTGGAGTACACCCGGACCCGCCTCGCGGCTGTCGACACCTCCCGCCCGACGGTGCTGATCAACCACTGGCCGCTGCGGCGCGAGCCCTGCGACGTGCTGTTCTATCCCGACTTCGCGCTGTGGTGCGGCACCACCGAGACCGCCGACTGGCACCTGCGGTACAACGCCGAGTGCTGCGTGTACGGGCACCTGCACATCCCGCGCACCACCTGGTACGACGACGTACGGTTCGAAGAGGTCTCGGTCGGCTACCCGCGCGAGTGGCGGCGGCGCGGGCTCCCGGAACCGCTTCTGCGGCAGATCCTTCCGCACCCCGGATATACAGAGGAGTCGCTCGGCGAGTACGGCGTGCACTTCCGCGTCGACCCTGCCGAGGCGGAGGCGGCCCGTCGCCGCGCGATGGGCGAGGAGGCCCGATGATCCTGCAACCGATGATGCCGCGCGGGGTGGTGGCCCGCGAGTCGACCGTCGACGCCGACGGTGCCGTGCTGTTTCCCCGGGAGGCCGCCGAGATCGAGCGGGCGGTGGAGAAGCGCCGCCGCGAGTACACGACGGTGCGACACCTGGCGCGAGAGGCCCTCGCGGAGTTGGGGATCGGTCCCGTCGCGATCCTCAAGGGGGACCGGGGCCAGCCGCTGTGGCCGCGCGGCGTGGTGGGTGCGCTCACGCATTGCGAGGGATTCCGCGGCGCCGTGGTCGGTTTCGCGATGGGCATCCGCACGGTGGGTATCGACGCCGAGCCGCACCTTCCGCTGCCGGACGGCGTGCTCGGCACGGTCTCGGTTCCCGCCGAGCGGGACGCCCTCGCCGCGCGGCCCGAGGACGGCCTGGCGTGGGACCGACTCCTGTTCTGCGCCAAGGAGGCGACGTACAAGGCGTGGTTTCCGATCACCGGGCGCTGGCTGGGGTTCGAGGACGCCGAGATCACGTTCGAGCGGACCGACTGGGCGGGTTCCCGCTCCGCGGGGGAGGCGAGCGGGACGTTCCGCTCGCGCATCCTGATCGACGGCACCGCCAGCGACGGTGGCGCGCCGCTGCTCGGTTTCGACGGGCGGTGGCGGATCGTTCCGGGCGAGCGGAGCGACGGGGGACCGACTCCGGGCGAGCGGAGCGACGGGGGATCGACTCCGGGCGAGCGGAGCGACAGGGGAGCGACTCGCGGCGTCATCGCGACCTCGATCGCGGTGGTGTGAGAAGCGCTGGTGCTGGTGTGAGAGGCGGGGGTATGACATGGGATTCGTAGAACCCGAGGGCGCCGGGCTGGTGATCGTGGACAAGCCGGCGGGGATGACGTCGCACGACGTGGTCGCCCGTTGCCGCCGGGCGATGCGCACGAGGCGGGTCGGCCACGCGGGCACCCTGGACCCGATGGCGACGGGTGTGCTCATCATCGGGGTCGAGCGCGCCACCAAGCTGCTCGGACACCTCGCGCTCACCACCAAGGCATACACCGCCACCGTCCGGCTCGGGGCGGCCACGACCACCGACGATGCCGAGGGGGAGGTCGTCTCGTCGGCGTCCGCGGCGGTGGTCGACGAGGACGCGGTGCTGGCCGGGATCGCGGCCCTGACCGGCGACATCGAGCAGGTGCCCAGCTCGGTGAGCGCCATCAAGGTGGATGGCAAGCGTGCGCACCAGCTCGTCCGCGAGGGCGTGGAGGTGAAGCTCGCGGCCCGGCCCGTGACGGTGTCGTCGTTCGCGGCGCTCGCGTTCCACCGCGCTGGTGCGTTCCTGGATGTCGATGTGGCCGTGGAGTGTTCGAGCGGAACCTATGTGCGGGCACTGGCCCGCGACCTCGGGACGGCGCTCGGCGTCGGCGGGCACCTGACGGCGTTGCGACGGACGCGGGTGGGGCCCTACGACCTGTCACACGCGGTGACGCTGGACGAGCTCGCCGAGTCCCCGCGCCTGTCGTACGACATCGATGAGGCTGTGCTGGCCGGCTTCACGCGTCGCGATGTGACCGCCGAGCAGGCGGTCGACCTGTCGCTGGGCCGCTGGCTCGACCCGATCGGTATACGCGGCGTCTATGCCGCGATCGACCCGGACGGCCGTGCCATCGCGCTGCTCGAGGAGTCCGGCCGCCGGGCGGCGACGGTGTTCGTGGTGCGGCCGGCGGGGTAGCGCCGCGTTTTTCGGGGCGCGTCCGGTGGTGTGTTCCAGTGGTGCGGTCAGATGGAAGCGTCCGGGAAGGCGATCACGGAGACGAATCGGATGGGAAGACGAATCAGGCGCGTCGGCCCATGTGCGCCTTCGCCGTCGAGCTGGAGGGAGTCGCCGGGTTCGAGACGGTACACGGAGCGGCCGTGGCTGTAGTCCATCACTCCGTCGAGCATGTAGATGAACTCGGTACCGGGGTGTTGGAACAGCGGGTAGACCTCGCTGTCCTCGTTGAGGGTGACCAACAGGCACTCCAGCCGCTTGTGTTCGCCTCGCAGGCCGCCCAGCAGGTGGTATTCGTGGCCGACCTGGCTGCCGTTGCGCACGATCGGTGTCCCCTTACCCGCCTTGACGAACGACGCCGGTCGTTCGGTGTCGGCGCCGCGGAAGAGCGATGTCACCGGCACGTCGAGCCCCTTCGCCAGGAGCGCGAGGGTGCTCAGGGAGCATGAGGTCTGGGCGTTCTCGATCTTCGAGAGCATGGCTTTGGAGATGCCGACTCGGGCCGCCATCTCTCCCACCGAGAGCCCGGAGTTGATCCGAAGTTGGCGGACGTTTCCGGCGATCGCCACTTCGAGTTCGAGTACCTCGACCGCGTCGTCGGGCCGGCGGTTGCGGGCGGTACCGGCATTGCGCAGCAGCGGTTCGTCGTTCTCCACGTGGTGACGGTAGCGCATCGACGTCTACTGGCAGTTGACGGCGTGCCGGTTCGCTCTCACCCGGCCGCGAGGAGCGCCTGGAGGCCGGCCGCGAGGGCGATCGCTCCCGCCTCCGCGTCGGCGTTCTCGACGGTCTCCGCGGGGGAGTGCGACACGCCTGTCGGATTGCGCACGAACAGCATCGCGGTGCTGACGTGGTTCTTGAGGATACCCGCATCGTGGCCGGCTCCGGTCGGCAGTACCGGTGCGTCGCCGAGGGCGGCGCTGAGTTCGTCTCTGAGTAGTGGATCGAAATCGACTGTCTTGCTGAAGGATTCTTCAGTCAGGGTCGCGGTGCAGCCTTCGGCCAGCGCGGCGGCGCGCGCCGCCTGGCCGATCTCGTGGACGAGGAGGTGGGTGACGGTGTCATCGTGGTGGCGCACGTCCAACCAGAGGTCGACGCGGGATGCGATGACGTTGGTGCCCCCGGGGATCGGGACGATCCGCCCGACAGTGGCTCGCGCGTCCCGCACTGTTCGAGCGAGCCGCTGAACCTCGACGACGAGCCGTGCGGCTGCGACCATGGGGTCCGCCCGGTCGGTCATGAGGGTGGTTCCGGCGTGATTACCGGTGCCGGTGAAGGAGATCCGCCACCTGCCGTGTCCGAGGATGGAGGACGCGACCGCCACGGGCCGACCGAGGTCGACCAGGCCGCGCCCCTGCTCGACGTGCAACTCGATGAAGGTGCCGATGCGGGCGAGCGCGTCGGGGTCGGGTCCGATATGTGCGGGATCGATCCCGGCGCCTCGACCGGCGTCCGCGAATGTTGTTCCGTCGGCGTCCGTGAGCGTGCGGGCCCGGTCGGGGTCGATGGCACCGGTGAGAAGCCGAGAGCCGAGGCACGCGATCCCGAAGCGAGATCCCTCCTCCTCGGGGAAGACGGCGATCGCGCGCCGCCCTGCCACGCGGCGCTGTGCCAGAAGGTCGAATGCCACCAGCGCCGAGGCGACGCCGAGGGGACCGTCATACGCGCCGCCCCCCGGGACCGAGTCGAGGTGGCTGCCCGTGACCACTGCTCCGCCGCCGACACCGCCGGACCACGCCCAGATGATTCCGTTGCGGTCTGTTTCGACGTCGAGGCCGCGTGCCTGGGCATGAGCGAGAAACCAGGACCGAAGGTCGAGTTCGGGCGTCGAATAAACGGGTCGGGTGTAGCCACCGCGGGCGCTGTCGATGCCGATCGCGGCGATCTCGTCGAGTAGGGAGGTGACGGTGTCGGGCATCGGATTCCTTTGTGGCGACTGGTGTGGGGGAGTGGTGGACGATCTACTCGTCAGCGCATCTGACTCGCGCCGACGTAGGGGTGACGGCTGGTCAGCGGCTCGCCGTCGGCGAACCGCTCCAAGCGGAAGTCGGTCACGGGGATATCCGGGTCGGTGCTGTCACCGTCGAAGACCAGGTCGGCGACCAGGTCCCCCACCGCCGGGCTGATCTTGAATCCGTGCCCGGCAAAGCCTGCGGCGAGGATCAGGCCGGCCACGCCTCCGACGGGGGCGATGACGGGATTCCAGTCGGGCGGGACGTCGTAGACCCCTGCGTAGGTGTGGGTCACCGCGGGTTCCGGGAATCCGGGGAAGCGGTGCATGACCTTCTCTCCGTATGCGAGGACGCTGTCTTCTGCGGCGACGTTCGAGTAGTCGTCGGGGTCGACGAACTTGTTGCGGAAGTCGGCGTGGTCGCTGTTGCCGACGAGGAACTGCCCGGCGCCTTCGACACGGCAGTACTGCAGGCTGACGAGATCGGAGATCACCGGTAGGTCGGGAAGCGGCTGCCCGGCGTCGACGACGAGTAACTCGGACCGGTAGCCCTCGATCGGGAAGCCGATACCGATGTCGGCGAGCAGTTTCGCCGACCACCAGCCGTTGGCGACGACGACCAGGTCGGCGTCGATCGTGTCGCCGTTATCGAGTTCGACACCGACCACGCGATCGCCGCTCGTGAGAATCCGCGCGACGGGGGTGTTCTGCCGGATCGTCGCGCCGGCGGCGCGAGCGACCTGCCCGTAGTGCAGGGCGAGCTGGGTGGCATCCGCGAAGCCCCCTCGCGGTTCATAGGCGGCGAGCGCGATGTCGGAGGTCTCGAGCATCGGCCACAACTCCGCCAGCCGCTCGTTGTCGACCAGGTCCACGTCGACGCCGAGGCCCTGGTGCATGGCGACGTTCGCCCTCAGCGCGTCGACGTTCTCGTCCCCGACGAGCACGGTGTAACCGACCTGCCGGAAACCGACGTCCGCGCCGAGCTGCTCGAACGTGGGGAGGCTACGCCAGGCCATGGCGGCGATCGACGGAACACCGTAATGGGCACGGACGATGCCCGAGGACTTGCCCGTGCCGCCGCTGGCGAGCTGATGCCGTTCGAGGACCAGTACATCGGTCAGGCCGCGCTGGGTGAGTGCCCGGGCGATCGACAGGCCGATGAGCCCGCCACCGACGATCACGGCGTTCGTCGCCATCACACCTCTCCCGTCGCGGCCTGGCCGGGAATCCAGGAGGTCCCGGCCAGCGGCACCCGGGCCATGGCGGCTGCCTCGATGCTCACGGCTACCAGGTCTTCGGGCTCGAGATTCCGCAGGTGTGCCTTTCCGCACGCGCGAGCGATCGTCTGCGCCTCCATCGTGAGCACACGCAGGTAGTTGGCGAGGCGACGGCCGCCCTCGACGGGGTCGAAACGCGCCGCCAGCTCGGGATCCTGGGTGGTGATCCCGGCCGGGTCTCTCCCGTCCTGGAAGTCGTCGTAATACCCTGCGGCCGAATGGAGCTTCTCGTAGTCGGCGGCATATCGAGGATCGTTGTCTCCCAGAGCGATCAGAGCCGCTGTACCGATCGCGACGGCGTCGGCGCCGAGCGCCAGGGCCTTGGCGACATCGGCGCCGGTGCGGATGCCCCCGGAGACGATGAGCTGCACCTTCCGGTGCACGCCCAGCTCCTGCAGCGCCTGGGTCGCCTGCGGGATGGCCGCGAGGGTAGGGATTCCGACGTGCTCGATGAAGACCTCCTGGGTGGCGGCGGTGCCTCCCTGCATGCCGTCGACCACGACGACGTCGGCGCCCGCGTGCACTGCGAGCTTGACGTCGTAATAGGTGCGGGATGCGCCCACCTTGACGTAGATCGGTTTCTCCCAGTCGGTGATCTCACGCAGTTCCGCGATCTTGATGGTGAGATCGTCCGGGCCGGTCCAGTCCGGGTGTCGGCACGCCGACCGCTGGTCGATGCCCACGGGCAGGCTCCGCATCCCGGCCACACGGTCGGTGATCTTCTGCCCCAGCAACATCCCCCCGCCGCCGGGCTTCGCCCCCTGGCCCAGCACGACCTCGATAGCGTCGGCCTTGCGGAGATCATCGGGGTTCATGCCGTAACGGGACGGCAGGTACTGGTAGACGAGATGCTTCGACTGACCGCGTTCCTCCGGTGTCATTCCACCGTCGCCAGTGGTGGTCGACGTGCCGACCTCCGAGGCGCCGCGTCCGAGGGCCTCCTTGGCCCGGCCGGACAGGGCGCCGAAGGACATCCCGGCGATCGTGACAGGGGTGTCCAGGTGCAGTGGGTACTTCGCGTGGCGGTCACCGAGCACGACGTCGGTGCCGCACCGCTCCCGATAACCCTCCAGCGGGTAGCGGGACATGGAGGCACCGAGGAACAGCAGGTCGTCGAGATGCGGTAGGGGGCGCTTCGCGCCCCAGCCCCGGATGTCGTAGATGCCGGTGGCCGCGGCCCGCTGGATCGCAGCGATCGCAGGCCGGTCGAACGTCGCGGACTCGCGCAGGCCCCAGTTCTGGGTGGTCATGGAGGTTTCCTCGGTGGCTCAGTACGCCGACACGTTGTCGGAGTGGAAGTGGTACAGAGTGCGGGCACTGCCGTAGCGGGTGTAGCTGCGCGGGTCGTCGTCGCCGTACCCTGCAGCCTTCAGCAGGCCTCGCAGCTCCTCGACGTGCTCATCACTCATGGCCTTCATGACGCAGTCGGCGCCCAGGGACGAGACGGAGCCGCGCACGTAGATTCGGGTCTCGTAGATCGAATCCCCAAGTCCGTCACCGGCATTGCCGCGGACGACCAGTCGGCCGGCCTGCGCCATGAAGGCACTGCCGTGCCCCACGTTCCCGCCGACCACGATGTCGACGCCCTTCATCGAGATGCCACAGCGCGCGGCGGCGTCCCCCTCGATGACCAGCAGACCGCCGTGGGCGGTCGCGCCGGCGGATTGTGAGGCATTGCCTTTGACCACGACGATGCCGCTCATCATGTTCTCGGCCACACCGGTGCCGGCATTGCCGGCGATGGTGATCTCCGCCTGCTGGTTCATCCCGCCGGCGTAGTAGCCGACGTGGCCCTCGACGGTGATCTGCACCGGGGCGTCGACGCCGACCGCGACGTTGTGTGCGCCCGCCGGTCCGACGATCGTGTACTCGCCGTCGATTCCGCGATCATGCAGGGCCGCGTTGACCTCGCGTAGCGGGGTGGTCGACAGGTCGAAGGTGCGGGAGTTCATGCGAGTACCTTCCCGCGGGTCCAGGCGTAGATGACTTCGGGTTCGGGCTCGAAGATCCGGGCGTCCTCGATACCCGGCAGATGCGCGAGTGCGCGATACTCGCTCGCCATCGCGACCCAGTCGTCGGTCTCGGCGATCACGGCGGGCTTGCAGGCGATGGCGTCGCGCACCACGGCGAACGAGTCACGGTTCGATACCAGCAGGGTGTAGAAGCCGTCGAATGTCTCGGTCAGGTGGTGCAGAGCCGACTCGATGTCGACGCCGGCAGCCAACTCGTGGGCGACGAACCGCGCGCCGACCTCGGTATCGTTCTCGCTGTCGAACTCGACTCCTGCACTACGCAGTTCCCGCCGGATTGTGGCGTGGTTGGAGAAGGACCCGTTGTGCACCAGGCACTGCTGGGGACCGACCGCGTACGGGTGCGCACCGCCGGGGGTGACAGCCGATTCGGTCGCCATTCGTGTGTGCCCGACGCCCTGCCAACCCTGCGCGTCGGCCAGGCCCCAGGACTTCGCGAGGCTGCTGGGGCTGCCGACCCCCTTGAGCACCGCTAGATCCTCTCCGAATCCGCCGACGAGCACGTCCCGGTAGAGCGTGCGAGCGGCGGCGAGCAGCGTCTCTGAGTCGACACCCGCGGTGACGAGGCAGGTGGTACCGCGCAGTACGACGGTCACCGGAGTCCCCAGCTCGGCGCCCAGCGCGGCAGCGACCTCGTCAGCGGTTGCGCCGACGTCTATGAGCGACACGGTGCCATTGCCGGGAGGCGTCCAGGTCGGGTCGCCGTAGACGGCGATCCCCGCCGAGTCGGCGCCCCGATCCTCCATTTCGCACAGCATCCGAGTGAGCAGTTCACCGAGCTGGGCATAGAGCGCTGGGTTGCGTAGGTGCAACCCGACGATTCCGCACATGATTCTCCTAATGATGGTGACCGTATTACCGAGGTCGCGGCAGAACAGGACTCAGAACGCTGTCAGGTAGTGCGTGTGCTCCCACGGGCTGACCGCGGAGTGCCAATCCCAGAATTCGGCCCGCTTCAGATCTGCGAAATAGGCGGCGACGCTGGGAATTCCCGAGTCCGGTTCGATCGCGGCATCGAGAGCGCCGGTGACGACATCGTCCGTCTCGAGCCGTTCGATCGCGTGCAGAAGCGTTGCGGGGAGCCCCTCACGGGTGGGGCCGCTGCCGACGTCGCCGGGGTCGGCGCACCGTTTGATGCCGTCGAGCCCCGCGGCGAGGGCGACCGCGACGGCGAGATAGGGATTGGCGGAGCCGTCGCCACCCCGGAGCTCGATGCGATTGTTGTCGGGGACTCGGATGTAGTGGGTGCGGTCGTTGCCGCCGTAGGTCGGAAAGCGCGGAGCCCAGGACGCGCCCGACGTCGTCGCGACGGCACCTGTGCGCTTGTACGAGTTGACCGTGGGTCCGATCACGGCCTGGATCGCACAAGCGTGCTCGAGGATCCCGGCGATGAAGGAGCATGCGGTTGCGGAGAGGTCGAGTCGGCGATCGTCCTCAGTGGATGGGGCGGGGAACGCGGCGACGCCGCCGCTGGTCAGCGATAGATGTAGGTGCAGGCCCGAGCCGGTCTTGTCGGCGAACGGCTTCGGCATGAAGGTTGCGATCATGTCCCGCTCGGCCGCCATGACGTTGAGCAGGTATCGGAGCGTGACCACCCTGTCGCAGGTAGTGAGTGCTTCGGCGTATTTGAAGTTCTGCTCGAACTGGCCGGAACCGTCTTCGTGATCGTTGGCGTAGTTGCCCCAGCCGAGCTGGTTGATCGCGGTGCTGACGGATGCCAGGTGGTCGTACATCCGTGTGACGCTCCGCGCGTCGTAGCACGGTTGCGGCGCGGTGTCGGCATCGTCCGCGGGGACGAGCGCGCCGTCGGCCGCGTGCTTGACTAGGAAGTACTCGACCTCGGCACCGACCCATGGCTCGAAGCCGGCGTCCCCGGCGCGAGCGATGAGAACCTTGAGAATGTTGCGCGGTGCGAAGGGCCAGGGTTTCCCGTTCACATGGGGGTCGCAGTGGACGAGCGCGAGCCCCTCCTTGACGAAGGGGATGGGCGTGAACGACGCCGGATCGGGGATCGCCACCAGGTCCGGATCCTTGGGCTCCTGCCCCATCGCCCCGACCGCGTATCCGGCGAATCCCACTCCCTCAGCGGCTAATTCGTCTACCGCTTCGACCGGCACAAGCTTAGCGCAGGGCTTCCCGTTGAGGTCTACGAAGAGCGCGAGGATGAACCTGGTGCCGGCCTGCCCAGCGAGGGCAGCGAGTTGCGTGGGTTGGGACATCCGAGCTCCTTGGCTACTGACATGAATCTGCGTTTCACAAAAGTAGACGCCATCGCCGCCGACTTCGCAACTGCTGGAGGGTAACTTCGGCGTTACGGGTGTTCCCGCCACGTATCGCTCACTGCGCCCATGTCGGCGCTGGGCGGGCGCAGCAGCTTCCCGCCGCACCCGGGATGCCGGATCGCGATCGGTGTCCGTGGGGCTCGGTGGGGGCGAGTGCTGCCGGCCTGGCGCCGGGCGAACCGTCCTCAACCACGTGTAATGACAGTGAACACTGTTGATGTTCCGGAAACCGGCGTACACGTGCCTGTAACAACCGAGGCCCACGATATGGGTGCGCTGTAAGCCGGCGCGAGCGCTCGGGACACAACACCTCGAGGCGTCACGGTCGGGTGCCTCACGTCTGCTCTTGGTGGACACCGGAGACCGAACCAGCTGGCCGTCGTCTCCCAGCTCGACCTCATCTGCATATCGCCCTGGAGGAACGTTGTGAACATCAGTGTTGTAGTAGGGAATCCGAAAGCGGGCTCCCGCACCCTGGCGCTGGCGACCGCGGTCGCGACGTCGATCGCGGGACCTGGCGACGCGATCAGCGTGATCGACCTCGCCGAGTACACCGGCGAGATCTTCGTGTGGCCGTCCGAGCGGATGGCGAAGCTGAACCACGACGTCGCCACGAGTGAGCTCGCAATCTTCGGCTCGCCGACCTACAAGGCCGCGTACACCGGCCTGTTGAAGGCATTCTTGGATCGCTACCCCCACCGAGGTCTGCGTGACATCGCTGCGATCCCGCTGATGACCGGCGCGGACACTGCGCACTCGATGGCCCCCGACACCACGCTTCGACCACTGCTGGTCGAACTCGGGGCGTCCGTCCCGACATCGAGTTTCTATTTCGAGACACCGCACTTCGACAGGTCCGACGAGTTCATCGACCACTGGCTCGACGAGAACAGCGTCGCCCTGGACAGCTTGCGTAACAGGTCGGCTGTGAGCGCGCGATGACCCACGTCGACATCGGCACCCCGTTCGGCGACAGTGTCACCGCGATGGCGCCGGCCTCGTCCCACTCGCCCCAGGTCAGAACCGTCTTCAACGGCTTCCCCTCAGCGGTCGCAGCCATATGCGCCGTGGTGGATGGACGGCCTCGTGGACTTGTCGCCACGTCACTGACAGTGGGTGTCTCGTACGAACCGCCGATGGTCATGTTCTCCGTCCGCAACCAATCGGCCACCTGGCCGGTCTTGCGGCGCGCGTCCCGGCTAGGCATCACGATCCTCGGTGAGACGCAGAGCGGCGTGTGTCGACAGATCGCGTCGACGGGCGATACACAGTTCGCCGACGTGGACCTCGTGGTCGCCGAGCACGGTTCGGTCTTCATCGGGAGTGGGGCGCTGACCTGGATGGACTGCGAAGTGGCGGGCGAACTTCCGTCGGGGGACCACACAGTGATCACTCTCGTGATCCACGAAGTCGGTCACGCCACTCGTGAGTCCCCACTCCTCTTCCACAACGGACGATTCCCGCATCTCGAAAGGTAAGTCTCCATGCGATCGAATAAGAACAAGAGTTCCGCGCGATACGGAAAGCTTCTGTTGAGCGCCCTGACGATCGGTACCTTGGCCGTATCAGCGTGCAGCACCGCCGGCGGAACCCAGGCGGGCCCGAGCGGATCGTCTCCAGCTGTCGTCTACGCGAAACAGCAGATCGACCAGGCGAAGGCGATCCCACAATTCACTCTGAACGCACCGCCGTTCGATATGAGTAAGATCCGGGGAAAGACCATCTTCAATATTCCCACCAGCAGCGTGGTCGCGTACGTTGCGGCGGTGGACGCGCAGGCGAAATCGGTAGCCGAGAAATACGGAGCCCGGTGGATCGAGTACAACAATCAGGGATCGCCCACGGAGTACGCGGCAGGGATCGACGAGGCTATCAGCCAGAAGGCCGATCTGATCATCCTGGCACAGACCATCGATGCCAAACTGGCTCTTCACAGATGAGGGTGTAGATGCCGTAGCGGCTGTGGGCGCGTCGGTGCCGGGGTGAGGGTCGAGGTCCTCGCAGGATTGAGGTTCCTACACGCTCTTCCCCGAAGGACCTCGACGTGCCTGACGCTACCTTCGCTCGCCCGGACTTGACCACTTTCTGCCGTCTCGATGAGC
>NZ_BAABFR010000058.1:0-32486 GCF_039541155.1 Tsukamurella soli | reverse complement strand
GCAGACCGGATCCGGCTCGACACCGAGGTGGTCTCGGCCGAATATGGCGGGGCCCCGGCGGCCCGTATCCCGGCGGCGGGCGCCCCTATCCCGGTCCGAACGCACCGCGCCCGACGGGACCGCAGGGCGGCCCGGGCCAGCGCCCGACCGGTCCTTCGCAGCCCGGCCCGAGCCGCCGCGACTGACCCTCTGCATCCCGAAACACGCGAAGTCCGCTCCTACTGGAGCGGACTTCGCGTGTTTCGGGGGACGCCACGGCTTCGAGGGTCGGACTCCCGGTATCCACAGGTGCGGTCGAACGCGGCGTGTACGCTGATCGGCCGCGCGAGGCTGCCTGGGACGAATACCAGCGGAAGGTTCGCGCAGCGGCATTGAATCGGCCGTCGCGGAGTAGGGACGGCGCGCCAGGCGTTGGTGGCATCGGTGGACAGCAGCGAATCCCTTGGCGAGTCGCGGTCCCGCTGTCTGATGCACGAATGGGGACTTCCGACTCCGACGCTGCGACGCCGGTACGAGCTGTGCGGCCACGAATACCGGGCGGACTTCGATTGGGACGGCCGCCTGGTGGGTGAGTTCGACGGAATGGGCGAGTATGCCGCCGACGACCGGATCCGCGACGAGAGGGCACGCGACGCGGACTTCCAGCAGGGAGGCATCGAGGTCGTGCACTGGCCGTGGGCCGACGCCCAGGACCGGCCCCGACTGTTCCGGATCATCACGCAGGCGATGGTGCGGGCGGGGACCCTACGGGCGGTCCCGCCGTTCCCCGGGTGATGAGACGGGGCCCCCGTGCACGCCGAATCCGCTCCTTCGGGAGCGGGCCTGACGTGATCCGACGGCTTTCACGGCTTCAGGGGGAGGATCACCGCGGTGGGTCGCCGGCGTCCGGCTCGGCCTCCCCCGGATCTGCGTCGGAACCCGGCTTCGCAGCGCCGGCATCAGACTCGACGGCGTCGGCATGGGGCTCGACGGCGTCGGCATCAGGCTCGGCATCGTCCGACTCGACGCTGCCGGCGCGCCGGGCGGCCCGGCGGTGGCGCCAGCGGGCACCGTCGTCGGGGTCGTCGCGGCCCGCGCGGCGTGCGGCCTCGCGCATCTCGAAGCCGTCGGTGACGATGTCGCCGATCTCCCGCGTCACGTCCGCCACCGCCTGCGCGATGATCGTCGCGATCCGCCCGACGTGCACGGCGGTCGATTCGACTACCTCCTGCGCGGCGTCTTTATTGCGCTCGATCTTGCCCACCATGGGATTCCCCTTCGTTGTCGACGCCGACGCCCCCACGGCCGGGTGACCGAGGGGGCGAGACGACGCCGGTCTTATACCGACACCGTCTCACGTTCCTCGACGATCGGCTGCTTCTTCGCGAGCGCGTCCCGCGCGGCCTGCTCTGCGCTGAGACGCTCGATGGTGACCTCGAGCTCGGGCTCGTGGCTCACCATCCAGTTGGGCAGCGAGAGCTTGGCGATCTTCTTCCACGTGGACGTGATCTGCTTGCTCAGCGAGCCCGAGTTGTACGGCAGTCCGTACTCTTCGCAGATCGCGCGGACCTCGGAGGCGACCTCGGGATACCGGTTGGCCGGCAGATCGGGGAACAGGTGGTGCTCGATCTGGAAGCTCAGGTTGCCCGACAGGATGTGGAACAGCCGGCCGCCGTCGATGTTGGCCGATCCCAGCATCTGTCGCACGTACCAGTCGCCCTTGGTCTCGTTGGCGGTCTCCTCGATGCTGAAGGTCTGCACACCCGACGGGAAGTGGCCGCAGAAGATGATCGAGAACGTCCACAGGTTCCGCACCAGGTTGGCGGTCAGGTTACCGGCGAAGGTCAGCGGGAACAGGGGACCGGTCAGCAGCGGGAACACGATGTAGTCCTTGAGCACCTGCTTGCTGGACTTGCGCCACATGCCCTTGGCCAGGCTCTTGACGTCGTACCAGTTGCGCTTTCCGGCGACGATGTTCTCGACCTCGAGGTCGTGCAGCATCACACCCCACTCGAACAGGACCATCAGCGCGGTCGCCCACGCGAGATTGCCGAGATAGTAGGGGTTCCACTTCTGCTCGGGCGCCATCCGCAGGATGCCGTAGCCCACGTCGCGGTCCATGTCGACGATGTTGGTGAAGGTGTGGTGCATGTAGTTGTGGCTGTGGCGCCACTGCTCGGCGGGGCAGACGGTGTCCCACTCGAACTCGCGGGAGTTCAGGCCGGGCTCACGCATCCAGTCGTACTGGCCATGCATGACGTTGTGGCCGATCTCCATGTTGTCCAGGATCTTGGACAGGCTCAGGGCCCCGACGGCGGCGAACCAGGCCGGCGGGAACGGGCTGAGGTACATCAGCGCGCGGCCGGTGATCTCGAGGCCCCGCTGAGCCTTGAGGATCGAGTAGATGTATTCGCGGTCGCGTTCGCCCAGGTCGGCGACGGTGCGGGCGCGGATGGCGTCGAGCCGGGCGCCGATCTCCTCGACCTGTTGGCGGGTGAGGGTGATGTGCTCGGTCATGGTGGTCCTTCTCTCGGGTCGGACTGGCGGATCAGGTGTATTGGGGGGCGAAGCGGGTCAGAGGGCGATCTCGACATCGCCGACGGGGGCGCTGACACACAGCTGGATGTGTCGTTCGGGCTCGGAGTCGAGCTCGCCGGTGAGCAGGCTGCGGGTGCATCCGGAGGTGCGGACGGCCGTGCAGGAGAAGCAGATCCCCATGCGGCAGCCGCTCTCGGGGAACAGGCCGGCGGACTCGGCCTGGTCGAGCACGGAGCGGCCGTCGTTCTCCGCCGTCACGCCCGACTCGGCGAAGGTGAGCGTGCCGGTCGCGTCGCTCGGGTCGGTGGACGCGGGCACCGGCGGCGTGAACTCCTCGATGCGCAGCCGGTCGGCCGCGCCGCGCTCCGCGTAGTGCTCCGAGACCGCCGCGAGCAGACCGGCGGGGCCACAGGCGAAGGCGACGTCACCGAGCGACTCGAGATCGCCGGCGCCGAAGTGGCCGCCGCCGGAACGCGTGTACACGTAGCGCACGCTGATCCCGGTCCGCCGCGCGAGTCGCTCCAGCTCCGCACGGTACGGATTGTCGGTCTCGTCCCGGCAGAAGTGCAGCAGCTCGATCGTTCCGGCGTGGTCTTCGTCCACAAGCGTACGCATGATCGAGAGTACGGGTGTAATCCCACTTCCGCCACTCACGAGGCGGATGTCCGCGGGGCGCTGCGCCGGCAGCGTGAAGGTCCCGGCGGCTTGACTGAGACCGAGGACGTCGCCCGCGGTCAGGGTGTCCCGCAGATGCTTGGACATGAAGCCGTCGTCGTGGGCGGTGATCGTGAACTCGAGCGCGCCGCGGTCGTGTTGCGAGGTCGCCGGCGAGAAGCAGCGACTGTGCCGGACACCGTCGATAACGGCACTGACCTGGACAAACTGCCCGGCTTCGAACCCCTCGAACTGGCGGGTGGGCGTCAGAGTGAAGGTCACGGTCCGGTCGGTCCGGCGGGTCACGGAGGTGACCCGGCCGCGGACGTCGGTCCAGGTGATCATCGGGTCGATCAACTCGAGGTAGCGGTCGACGGCGTGGGGCGCGAGCGCGGCCTGGACCACCGATCCGGCGAATGTCTTCAAGCGACTCATTGTGTGTCTCCATTCGGTGCACGCTTGTACACTCATAGTGTGCACGACACCCTGGTAACCACGTCAACCCTTCCCGCTGTGAACTCGGCCACATCCGCCGGACTGGTGAACGCCTATACACTCGTGAGCGTGTCCCGCCCACGTAGTCGCCCCACGCCCGAGCGTGCGACGCCTACCCGTTCGGCCGGCACCGACAGCCGCTCCACGCGGACAGACACCCGGTCGTCACGCGCCGAGGCCAAGGAGCGCACCCGACAGGCCCTGCTCGACGAGGCCCTCGCGATGTCCAGCGAGCGTTCGTTCGCGAGCCTCTCGCTCCGTGAGGTCGCGAAGGCCGCCGGCGTGGTACCCACCGCGTTCTACCGGCACTTCGCCTCGATGGACGATCTCGGCGTCACCCTGGTCGAGGATTCGATGCGCGTGCTGCGCCGGATGCTGCGGGACGCGCGACGCGGCGCCGACGGTGCCCCGCCGAGCGCAGCGGACGCGCTCGACATCCTGATCCGCCAGGTCCGCGAGAACGACGTGGAGTTCGGCTTCCTGGTTCGCGAGCAGTACAGCGGTTCCCCCGAGGTACGCCGCGCGATCGACGTGGAGCTGCGGCTGTTCGCCAAGGAGCTGACGCACGACCTGGCCCGGGTCCCCGCGCTGCGCACCTGGGCGGCCGAGGACCTCGACATGGCCGCCGACCTGTTCGTCACCGTCATGCTGCGGTTCGTCGCCGAGTTGGTGCGGATCGATCCCCGCAACGCCCGCGAGGAGGCCGAACTCGTCGACCGGACGAAACGGCAGGTCCTGGTGATCACCATGGGACTCGGCGGGTACCGGGCACGCGAGCTCTGAGATGCTCCCGCGGCCCGCTACAGCCCCTTCTCGATCGCATAGCGCGCGAGCTCGACACGATTGCCCAGCTGTAGCTTCCGCAGTGTCGACTGCACATGGTTCTCGACGGTGCGGTGACTGAGCGTCAGACGGTTCGCGATCTGCTTGGCGGACAAGCCCTTCGCTACGAGGCGCAGCACCTCGGTCTCGCGCGGCGTCAGTGCGGGCCCGGGCGGCTCGGGCTGCGCCGCCATCCGGCGGAACTCGCCGAGCACCAACCCGGCGAGGCCCGGCGTGAACACCGGATGCCCCGCCGCGCCGGCCCGCACCGCCGCCACCAGCTCGTCGGCGGAGGCGCTCTTGACCAGGTAGCCGAGCGCGCCCGCCTTCACGGCCTCGACCACGTCGTCGCGCTCGTCGGACGCCGACAGGATCAGCACCGCTGCGCCGGGCGCCTGCCGCAGCACCAGCCTCGTGCCCGCGGCCCCGTCACCGTCGGGCAGGTTCATGTCCATGAGGACGACGGTGGGGCGGACCGCGGCGGCGATCCGGCCGGCCGCCGCGACGGAGTCTGCGGTGCCCGCGACCGTCAGGTCCCGTGCCTCCAAGTCCCGCGCGACGGCGTCACGCCACATCGGGTGGTCGTCCACCACCAGGACCGAGATCTCGTCAGCCATCGCAGCCCTCCTCCCTCGCGCACTTGGGGACCGTCAGCTCCCATTCGACACCGTCGCCGGGCCCGGTGACCAGGTCTGCGCGGCCGCCCAGCGCCCGGATCCGGCCGACGATCGATTCTCGGACCCCGAGGCGGCCCTCGGCGCGGGCGGCCTCGAGTCGCCCCGCCGCGATCCCAGGGCCGTCGTCTCGGACCGTCACCACGACATCGTCCCCCAGGTCCTCGAGGAGCAGGAGACTCCGCGCCTCGGGCCCGGCGTGCAGGGCCGTGTTGCCGAGGGCGTTGCGCACGGCCGCGACCACCTCGTGTGCACGCGCCGCCGCCAGCCGGACGGGACGTCCGGGCTCGCTCAGCGTGACGCCGGGACCGGCCGCCGCGCGCAGCAGGTCGCGCAGGTCCACCTCGTCCCGCTGCGCGGGTCCGGCGCCGTCCGTCGGGGACTCGGAGATCAGTCGCCGCAGTGCCGCCTCCTGCTCGCCGGCCAGGGCCGCGAGATCCGCGGCGGAGGAACCCATCGCCGCGCAGCGGCGCGCGACCAGCGCGAGTGTCTGCAGCACGCCGTCGTGCACCTGCCGTGCCAACTGCTCGCGCACCCGGGCCTCGGCCGTGCGGCGTTCGGCCTCGCGAACGGCCTCCGCCGAGCGGATCGCGACCCGCGCCGCGACACCCAGGCCGAGGCCGACCGCCATCATCACGGGGTAGTCGGCGTCACCGAGCGTGCCCGCGAACGCGGTGCCCCGGTACACCGCATTCACCGCCGCCATCACGATCCCACCCACCACTCCAGCCCAGGGACCGGACAGGATCGACAGCGACACGACGGGGTTGGTCATCCACAGCGTGGTGGGCAGGCATTGGTTGTGCGCCGCGAAGCCCGGCACGACCACGGCCCACGTCGCCCACACCAGTCCCGCCGATGCCACCGTCTCGCCGGCCACGAACACGCGGTTCCGGCCGAATCCCCGAACGTACGCCAGCGCGCAGACCGCACTCACCACCACCACCGCGCCGAGCAGCACCCAGCTCCAACCGATCCGGCTGAACCGGTCGGCCTGCGCGACGTGCAGCCCCACGGCGTACAGGACGGACAGCGCCCGGAAGTACTGGGCGCCCCGCCACAGCGGCCCGCGTGGATCCTCCTCCACCGCGGGCCGATCCGCGGTGTCCCCCGTCATGTCAGCCCGGCGAGTCGGGGACGACGCCGGATTCCGAGTCGCCGTCCGCACCCGGTCTCGTGTCGTCGGTGACGGGATCCCCCAGCAGCGACCGGATCGCGGTGTTGAGCACCGCCACGAGTGGCACCGCCAGCAGCGCGCCGAAGATCCCGCCGAGAACGGCGCCTGCGGCGATCGAGAGCACCACGGCCAGCGGGTGCAGGCGCACGGCGCGGCCGAGGAGCAGCGGCTGGAGCACGTGCCCTTCGAGCTGCATCACCGCGATGACGATCGCGAGCGCGATCACGGCGTAGATCGGCCCCTTGGCGACCAGCGCCACCAACACGGCGACGGTGCCGGTGGCGAAGGCCCCGATGATCGGCACGAACGCACCGATGAACACCAGCGAACCCAGCGGCAGAGCGAGTGGGACCCCGAGGATCTCCAGGCCCACCCCGATGAAGATTCCATCCACGGCCGCCACCGCGACGGTGGCACGGACGTACCCCACCAGCGAGTGGAAGCCGAGCCGCCCCGCGACCCGTACCCGCTCACGTGACCCGCGCGGAATGATGCGCGTCACGAACTCCCAGATCTGGGTGCCCCCGTACATGAAGAAGATCAGCGTGAAGAGCATCAGCAGCAGACCGGTGGCGAGCTCGCCGAAGGTGGCCGCCGTGGTGAGCGCACCCGACGTCAGCGAGGCCTGGTTCTTCTGCAGCGCGTTGACCAGCGAGTTGCTGATGTCGTTGATCTGGTCCTGTCGGATGTGCAGCGGCCCATCGGTGATCCACTGCTGAGTCTGCTTGATCGACTGGGTCACCTGCGCGGTGAGCGCCGGCAGCCCCGTCACCACGCGATCGACCACGAACACCAGGATCCCCACCACCGCGCCGACAGCGATCAGCAGGGATACCAGAACCGCGAGCGCACGGGGCACCCGCCGCACGTTGAGGAAGTCCACCAGCGGTGCCAGCAGAGCCGCGCCGAGCAGCGCCAACCCGACGGGGATCACCACCTCCTCGAGCTTGGAGAAGATCCGGATCAGGATGTAGCCGGCCGCCGCGATCGCCGCGAACCGCCACGCCCATTCCGCTCCCGCGCGGACCAGCGGCGTGACGTGGTCCGCGTCGCCACGACCGACCCGCGCAGGCTTCTTCGCCGCGACGTGCCGATCCGTGGGGCCGCGGGGGTCGGCCGCTTCGTCAGAAACATCGGGCTCCATCGCCGCCTCTTCTCTGCTGCCGTTTCCGTGCTGCCGTTTCCGTGCTGTCTTTCGAAGCTGTCTTTCGAAGCTGTCTTTCGAAGCGTTGTCGCCGGAAATGTGACAGTTCCATCTGTACGCCTTCCGGGCGTGCAGGCTCCACGGTAGCGATGCCCTACGACGGGACCGCCGAGCGCGCGCTCCGCTGCCGGTTCCCGTGCGCCTCGATCCGACACCGGTCGGTAGGCTCGCGTGTGATCCGCCCCGCCGACGGGGCCCGAGCGGCGAGGAACGAATGACCGAGGACGGTACCGTCGAGCAGGCCGAGGGTCGGTCGCCCACCGTCCGGCGTCGCCTGGGATGGGTACGCAAGGCGTTCCTCGGGCTCGTGGTCGTGGTACTGATCGTCGAGGTGGTGTTCGCCTGGCCGCGGCTGCACCTGGCCTGGTCCGAACTGGCCCACGTGCGGTGGGAGTGGCTGATCGCCTGCGTCGTGGCCGTGTGGTTCTCGTTCGACTCGTATGCCCAGGTGATCCGCGTGCTGATGCGCTCGGCGGGGGTCAGATGCTCGCAGTGGCAGGCCCTCGGTCTGCAGTTCGCGTCGAACTCCGTCTCGCAGTCTCTGCCGGGTGGACAGGTGATAGCGCCAACCATCGTGTACCGCCGGACCCGCATGTGGGGTGCGTCGCGAGTCGTCGCCGCCTGGCAGATCGTGATGAGTGGACTGCTGATGTCGGCGGGACTGGCCGTGCTCGGTCTCGCGGGTGCACTGGCGGCCGGCGCCAAGACCAGCCCGTACTCCGTGGTCTGGTCGGTGGGTCTGTTCCTCGTGGTCGTGGTGATGTTCCAGTACATCGCCTCCCATCCGGACGGGATCTACACCGTGGGCGCCCGCGTGATCCGCTGGACCAACGACCTTCGGAACAAGCCCGGCGACTTCGGCATCCAACGGTGGAAGGACATCCTCGAGCAGCTCGGCGCGGTCAAGCTCAGCCGCCGGTACGGCGCCGAGGCGTTCGCCTGGTCGATGTTCAACTGGATCGCCGACGTCGCCTGCCTCGCCTTCGCCTGCTACGCCGTCGGCAGCCGGCCCGGCCTGGCCGCGCTGTGCGTCGCGTACGCCGCGTCGAAGGCCGTGAACACGATCAGCCCGATCCCAGGCGGCGTGGGGCTGGTCGAGGCCGCGCTCGCGCCCGCCCTGGTGTGGGCCGGCATGACGGGCGGCGCCGCGCTCACCGCGACCATCATCTACCGCCTGATCAGCTACTTCCTCGTGGTCGCGATCGGATGGGTGGTGTTCTTCTTCGGCTACCGCAGGTCGATGAACATCGACCCCGATGCCGGCCCCGACACCGCCCCACGCGGCCACACCGCCCAACAGTCCGACCCTGCCCAACAGTCCGACCCGGCCGCGCAGCACGACCCGGCCGCGCAGCACGACCCCACCCAGCAGCCCGAGACCCCTGATCCCCCCGCGACGCACCGGGACGACCAGGACTTTTAGGCGACTGCAAGGCGCCCTCGAGCGTGGCTCGGCAGGCTGTCTGTCGTGAGCGGCGAGGTCTTCGGCCGGGAGACCGCGCCGCTCACCCGGGGAACGGGGAGGAGCCGGGCCCTTGGGGGGCCGCGGGTTGGATCGGGGGACGGTTCGGCCGAGGGCGCGTCGGGGAGGCGCGCCCCGCCGGGTCGCGATCCCACCTGCGGAGGGGACCCGCGCCCCGCCACCGGTTACCGTAACGGGCATGCGGATCCCGTTCGTACTGCTCATCGATCTGGTCGTGGTGGTGGTCTTCGCCCTGATCGGTCGGCTCAGCCACGCGGAGACACTCACTCCGGCGTCGCTGCTGGACACTGCGTGGCCGTTCCTCGTGGCCGCTGCCGTCGGCTGGGCGTTCGCCTACACGCTGTCGCAGGTGCGCAGCCACGACCCGGAGACGCACACCTTCCGCCCGCTGCGCGTGTTTCCCGACGGCATCATCATCTGGTTGGCGACGGTGGCCGTCGGCATGGTCGCGCGGGCTCTGCTGACGACACGCGGCGTGGTGCCCAGCTTCGTCGTCGTGGCGACCGTGTTCCTGGGCCTGTTCCTCCTCGGCTGGCGCGGGGTGGCGCGACTCGTGCTCCAGCGCCTCGCTCAGCCGAGGTAGGCGGAGGCGACCTGCAGCGACCCGGCCCCGGACGTGGGCCCGGTCACCATGATCGCGAACGCCTGGTCGCCGCGGAACCCGATGAACCAGCCGGGCCCGTCCGGGCCGTTGGTGCCCACCAGCCCCCGCACCTTCGTCCCGGCGAGGTCGCTACCGTCGCCGGACGGGGCCATCGTCGCCGTCATCGCGTCGGTGGCGGCCTTGCGCACGTCCGCGTTCACCACGCCCAGCGGCGCGCTGGGCTTGGCCGCCTGTCCCTGCACCACATAGGGCGCGGTCATCTGCCCCTTGGCCAGCGCGGCCATCATGAGCGCGGCACCGAAGGGCGACATCTTGACGGTGTCTGCGCTCAGCTGAGCGGACGCCGCGCCGGCCCGCCCGGGCAGGCTAGCCGTCACCGTCTGCACCCCCGTCATGGGGAAGTCTGTCCCGATCCCCAGCGGGTCCAGCAGGTTCTTCTGCTTACCGGCGTCGGTCCCCGCGGCCTTGTTGATCACCGAGAACAGCGGCTCGAGCACGGGCCCGGTGGTCGACAGGCCGGTCAGCGCCCACGACGACGACACGGTCGACGCCTGGTTGTTCTGCGCTGCCGCCAGGACCGCGCCGGAGGATATCGATACCACCACCATGGCGGCGGGCTGCCCGAGCTGTACCACGGCGTTCTCGGCCTGGAGCTGCACCTTGGTGTCCATCGATGTCCGGAGGTCGGGTCCGGGTGGGCCCTGGTAACCCACGACCCGCGTGGGCGGACCGGATGCGGGCACGAGCTGCACGGCCCAGCCCTGGGTCGCGTCCCGCTCGGCCTGCCAGGCGCCCTTGATCCCGTCGAACAGCGGCGAGAACAGCTGCCGGTCCGAGATCAGCAGGTCGGGCGCCGGCACCTGGGTCAGGCCCGGCACATCTGAGAGGTCGTCGGACAGCACCGCGTAGTCGTCGTCACGCAAGTCCACGACGGGGACGGGTCCGTTCGGATTCGCCTTGGCTTCCGCGGTCAGCGAGGCAACGGTGATGAGCGGCGCGACGGGCGCCACGATCTTGGCGACCTCGGCGAAGCTCGCGTTGAGATCCTTCGTCTTGGACGGGTCGATCGACAGCTTGTGGACGGTGCCCGCGAACATCAAGTCGGGGCCGTCCTTCGCCAGGACGCGGGGCGCCGGGGCGTCGGTGCGGATCTGGCGCAGGGTCGTGGTGGCGTTGATGCCAGGCGCGAGAACGGACGGGTCCCACTGGATGCGCCAGCCGATCGACAGGTCGGTAGCGGTGCCGTGGGTCGTGTACTCCCAGTCGCGGTCCGGGCCGAAGTTCCAGTGCGTGGTCAGGTCGAACGTCGCGGTGCCGCCGGAGTACCGCTGCACGTTGCCGGCCGTGACCTCGAGCTTCGTGGGGTGCATGTCGCGCAGCGTCTGCCCCAGCACCACCGCTGCCGCCGACGGCGACGACGTCAGCTGAGCGGCGTTGATCGCGTTCAGCGAGTCCAGTGCCGCCGTGTAGCCCCCGAGCATGTCCGAGACACCCGACGCACCGGAGTCCCCACACCCTGACAACCCCGCCGCGGTGAGCGCAGCGGCAAGCGCGATAACCGCTGCCCTCGTTCGCACTTCAGCGCCCCTTCCTACTGTTGCCGTCACCCTATCGACCGCAGCCGACAGGAACGCACGGCACGCCGGTTTGCAATGCCAGAGGCGGAGTTTACCGATCGACACTGTGAGAACGATGGGCGTGGCCGCCCCGGTTTCTGGTCTCCGCCCACGCGAGGCATCCTGGGAGTATGGCCCCTCGAGCGAGAGTGATCCGCGGCACCGATCGCCTGCGCACCGACACCGACTGGCTGCGTTCGCGACACTGCTTCTCGTTCGGCGACGAGTACGACCCGGACAACACCCATCACGGCGTTCTCCTGGTCAGCAACGACGAGACCGTCGCCGCGGGTCGGGGTTTCGACACGCACCCGCACCGCAACACCGAGATCGTCACGTGGGTGCTGCGCGGCTCGCTCGTCCACCAGGACTCAGCGGGGCACTCCGGGGTCGTCTACCCCGGGCTGGTGCAGCGCATGAGTGCCGGCACGGGCATCCTGCACTCCGAGCGCAACGACCTCGCGTCCAGCGAGCCGGGCGGCGAGGTCCGCTTCATCCAGATGTGGCTGCAGCCCGACGAATGGGACACCGAACCGGGGTACGCGCAGGCCGAGGTCGACGGACAACTCGCCGCGGGCGGGCTGGTCACCGTCGCCTCGGGTATCCCGGGGCAGGACGCGGCGATCCGGATCGGCAACCGCGGCGCCGCGCTGCACGTCGCCCGCCTGCGTCCGGGGGCGACGGTGAGGCTGCCCGACGCCCCGTTCGGGCACGTGTTCGTCACCGCCGGCACCGTCGGTGTCGAGGGCGTGCCCGGCTCGCCGTTGGGCGACGGTGACGCGCTGCGCCTCATCGCCGGGAGCGACGGCGGCGGTGCACCCGGGGCGGGCGGCGGCCGCACGGTCACCGCCGGGCCCGACGGTGCCGAGATCCTCGCGTGGGAGATGCACACGCGACTCGGCGCCTGAACATGTGCACCCTTCCGTCGCCCGCGCACCATGTGCACCCTTCCGTCGCCCCACAGCCGACATGTGCACCGTTCCGTCGGCGACGGAAGGGTGCACATGTTCAGACGAGCGGTCGGCTGGACGGCACGACCAGATAGCTCGGCTGGTCCGGGTCGATGACCAGATGCTCGGGCCGCAGCCCGGACGCCTGCGTGACGGGCCCGAGCGACATGCCCTTGATCAGGTTGAGCGCGAACACATCCACCCGCAGACGATGCCCGGGGGCGAGGTAGGCGTCGGTGCCGTGGGTACCGATGTCGAGCGGCACCAGCTGACCGGGCCGCACGAGCTGCCGTGCCTTGATGTCGAGCTTGTAGTAGGGCGCGGTGTAGTCGCCCGCGCTGTCCCGCTGGCTGTCGGCGTCGTCGATGGCGCGCAGGGAGGTGGTCAGCTGGCCGGAGCTGATCACGGACGAGCGACCGTCGGGCGCGACATCGGTGACCATCACGCTCCAGTACCCGTCGGTGCCGTCGAGCTTCGTGAGCACGTGCAGGTCGATCGGTCCGGAGATCACGGTCCCCTGCGACACCGGCGCCGACGTGAACGTCAGGGCGTTGGTCTCGGCGAGGCGGTTGTCGTCGTAGCAACCCTGGAACACCAGCAGGCCGAACATGGCCTGCGCCGTGTCGTTGGAGCACAGCGTGGAGAGGCCGGGCGCCACCGTCTGCGTGGCACGGATGCGGGGCGGGGTACGCCGCAGCGAGCCGTCGGACAACGCACCGCGGGCCGAGCCGGACGGCAGCGACGACAGGTACATCCGCTGGTACCGCTGCCCCGGCTCGGGGAAGGACGGCCCCTGCCACCAGCCGTCGCCGAGCCGGTGGATCGTTGCGGGCGCGTAGTCCTGGATCCCGTTGTCGACGCCCTTGAGCCAGTGGTCGAACCAGGCCATCTGCAGCACGTCCGAGCGCGGCGGCGCACCGGGCTTACCCATGTCCGACGTGACGGTCGCGTGGTACGCGTCGGACATCACCAGCTTCTTCTCACTCGACGGCAGCGAGGTCAGCTTGTTGAGCAGCTGCCACTCGGTGCCGGTGAACAGGTCGTGCCAGGCGCCGATCGCGAACGTCGGCGTCGTGATGTTCTGCAGCGGGGTGTGGTAGGCGTGCCGCAGGTCGGAGTTCGGGTCGATCAGCTGCTGCGTGGTGGGGGTCAGGCCGCTCACCGTCGGCGAGAAGACCCCGCTCAGCAGCTCCGGGAAGAACACGGCCGGGCTCTGCAGCCGACTGGCCAGCCACTTCCAGTCGAACGTCCCGTTGAGCAGCGAACGCGCGTCCGGGATGAACTTCAGGATGTTCACCAGGAGCAGCCACGGGGTCAGGAAGCCGACGCCGAGGCCGCCACCGGGCGCGACGATGTCGGGCACCAGGTCGGCGCTGGGCACCACCGGGAACAGGGCGTCGAGGCCCTGCGGGTGCTTCGCCGCGACCTGCAGCTGGTTGATGCCCGAGTACGACATGCCGGTCATGCCCATCCGGCCGTTGCTCCACCGCTGCTTGCGCGCCCAGTCGAGGACCTCGACGGTGTCCTGCTGCTCGCGGTCGCCGAACACGTCCCAGGTTCCCTGCGAGTAGCCCGTGCCACGCACGTCCACCACGACCTGCGTGTACCCGTTCTCCACGAGCTTCGGATCCACGGTGAAGTTGCCGATCATGCCGCCGTCGAGGTCGTCGCGCAGCGAGTTCACGCCGGCGATCGGGGTGCCGGCGAAGTTCAGCTGGTTGAGCACCCACACCAGCGCCGGGCTGAGCACGGGGATGTTCACCGCGACCTCGGCGATGGCACTGATCAACTTGGTGTAAGGCGTCATGTTCACGATGACGGGCGTCCTACCCCCCATGACGTGACCCGCGATGTCCGCGGGGTGGTAGACGTTGGCGCGCAGGATCGTCCCGTCCGACATCCGGATCGGCACGTCCCAGTCGACGGCCATGCCCGGGTATCTCGTGGGCGCGTCGTGCGTCGCCGTCCAGTCGGCGGGCGCGATGCCCGGCCCTGCGGTGTTGCGCGGCGCGGCCTGCGCGTGCGGGGCCGACGGTGGCGTCACCGTCAGGCCCAGCACCAGCGCGAGCGCGGCCAGCACGGCCACGGCCACCCGACCCCCTGTGACCTGGTTCATTCGGACTCCTCCGCTTGTGACTGGCGGGTAACTTCACCCTTCGGCGGGAAGGGTAACCCACGTCACAGAAACCTGTACGCAGTACGACAGATCGCGGTGCGGACTGGGCGGCACTGGCAGGATGGACTGGTGACCCAGGCAGCCAGCGAATTCGTACCCGGCATCGATCTCCAGTACCTCGACCCCGGCGTCCGCGTGCAGGACGACCTGTTCGGGCATGTCAACGGGCGATGGCTGGCGGGGCATGAGATCCCTGCCGACCGTTCCTCCGACGGCGCGTTCTACGCCCTGCGCGACGCTTCCGAGCAGCACGTGCGCGAGATCGTCGAGGAGTGCGCGGCGGGCGCCGACGGTGCCGCGGCCGACGCCCGGAAGATCGGCGCGCTCTACCGCAGCTTCATGGACACCGACACCGTCGAGCACCTCGGCGCCGCGCCCATCGCGGAGGAGTTGGCGGCGGTCGACGGTGCCGCGACGCCGGCCGAGCTGGTCGCGGTCCTCGGCTCCCTGCAGCGCACCGGCGTGCCCGGCCTGCTCTCGTACTACGTCGACACCGACGCCAAGCAGTCCGACCGCTACCTCGTGCAGCTCGGCCAGGGTGGCATCTCGCTGCCGGACGAGTCGTACTACCGCGACGAGCAGTACGCGCCGATCCGCGAGCAGTTCGCCGCGCATGTCGCTCGCTCGCTGGCTCTGGCCGGCGTCGCCACGGCGGGTGCCGACGCCGAGGCGGCCGCGGCCACGGTCCTCGATCTGGAGACGGCGATCGCTGCCGGGCACTGGACGGTGGTCGAGCGCCGCGACGCCGACAAGACCTACAACCTGCGCACGTTCGCGGAGCTCGACGGCGCCGCACCCGGCCTCGCGTTGGGTCCGTGGGCGGCGGCCGTGACCGGCTCCGACTCCACGGTTCCGCTGGCCGAGATCAACGTGCGACAGCCGTCGTTCATGACGCACGCCGCGCAGTTGCTCACCGATCGGCCGCTCGCCGACTGGAAGACGTGGGCGAAGTGGCGGGTCGTGAGCTCCCGCAGCCCGTATCTCACCGAGGCGTTCGTCGCCGAGCGGTTCGGGTTCTACGGCACCGTCCTGACGGGGGCGCCCGAGAACCGCGAGCGGTGGAAGCGCGGGGTGGGGCTGGTCGAGGAGCACCTCGGGTTCGCGGTGGGCGAGCTGTACACCGCGCGGCACTTCCCGCCCGCCGCGAAGGAGCAGATGTCCACCCTGGTGGGCAATCTCGTCGAGGCGTACCGCCGCAGCATCGGCGAGCTGGAGTGGATGACTCCCCAGACGCGTGAGCGCGCCCTGGTGAAGCTCGGAAAGTTCACGCCCAAGATCGGCTACCCGGATGCTCCGCGCGACTACAGCGCGCTCACCATCGACGCCGACCTGATCGGTAACGTGCGGCGCGGCAACGCCTTCGAACACGACCGCGAATTCGCCAAGATCGGCGCGCCGGTCGACCGCGCCGAGTGGTTCATGACGCCGCAGACCGTCAACGCCTACTACAACCCCGGGATGAACGAGATCGTCTTCCCCGCCGCGATCCTGCAGCCACCCTTCTTCTCCCCCGACGCCGACGACGCCGTCAACTACGGCGGCATCGGAGCCGTGATCGGGCACGAGATCGGGCACGGCTTCGACGACCAGGGCGCGAAGTACGACGGTGACGGCAACCTCGAGGACTGGTGGACCGACGCCGACCGCACCGAGTTCTCCGCTCGCACAGGATCTCTCATAGCGCAGTACGACTCCTTCGTGCCGCGCGGCCTGGACCCGAGCCACCACGTCAACGGTGCGTTCACGATCGGCGAGAACATCGGCGACCTGGGCGGGTTGGGAATAGCGTTGGTGGCATATGCGATCGCCACCAACGGTGTCGAGCCCGCGCCCGTCGACGGCCTGACGGGGCTGCAGCGCGTGTTCTTCAGCTGGGCGCAGGTGTGGCGGGGCAAGAGCCGTGACGCGGAGGCGATCCGGCGCCTGGCGACCGACCCTCATTCACCTCCCGAGTTCCGCTGCAACGGCATCGCGCGCAACCTGGACGCCTTCTACCGCGCGTTCGATGTGGCCGAGGCGGACGGGCTGTATCTCGCCCCGGAGGAGCGCGTGACGATATGGTGACGAACTAGAATATGAACGGGCCCGTAGTGGCTCGACCCGTCAAGCAGCCGGCGGACCATCCAGCCTGTCAGTTCCTGCGGTGCGACACCGCGGGGCCGAAGAACGGTGGCCGTGCACCCTCGTAGTGAAAACCCCAGCAACCCAGCAGAGCAGCTGCCCTCGGTGCTCGGCCAGGTCCTCGAGGTGGCGGACGTGCCACTCGAGGAACTCTCCCTGGTCGAGCGGATGGGCGAGATCGCGCGGCGGCTGCGGGAGCAGTCGGCGTCGTCGGAGTCGCTGCTGTCCGCGATGCTTCGGTTCGCGGCCGAACAGGTGCCGGGCGCCGACGACGCCGGCGTCATCCTCGTCGACGCGATGGGCCAGCTCAGTAGCCCCGGTGCCCCCGACGATGTGGTGCTGCGGATCGCCCGGATCCAGCAGGAGCTCGGCGAGGGGCCCTGTGTGCATGCGTCGTTCGAGTCCACGACGATCGAGGTCCCCGACACGGGCGATGAGCCCCGGTGGCCCCGGTTCGCCGCCGCGGCGCGCGAGGCGGGCGTCGGATCCATGCTGTCGCTCTGCCTGTACGTGCAGAACGACACGTACGGCACGCTCAACCTGCTGGCCCGTGCACCGCACTCGTTCACCGCCGAGTCCGCCTCGATCGGCTCGTTGTTCGCCGTGCACGCGGCGGTCGCGTTCTCCGCTGTGCGCGAGAAGGAACAGATCCGCGCCGCGCTCACGACCCGCGACATCATCGGGCAGGCCAAGGGCATGATCATGGAGCGCTACAAGCTGGACGCCGACGGTGCCTTCCGCCTGCTGGCCCGGCTCTCCCAGGACTCCAACACCAAACTGGCGGAGGTCGCGCTGCAGGTGATCGATGCGGGGCCGGACTAGCGATGTCGGGCGCCACCGTCGACGTGGATGAGCTCTCCGGTGACGTAGCCCGCGCCGAGCAGCCATAAGGCCGCGTCGGCGATGTCGTCGACGGTGCCGTGCCGGCCGACGAGGCCGCTCTCGGCGGCGCCCTGCAAAAGCGCGGCCTTCCGCTCGTCACCGAGCCGGTCCCACGTCCCGCTGTCGACGATGCCGGGTGCGATGGCGTTGACCCGCAGCGGCGCGAGCTCGACGGCCAGGTGCGCCGCCACGTATTCGAGGGCTCCGTTCGCGACGCCCTTGACGACGGTGCCCGCGGCGGGCTTCCAACCGACGATCCCGGAGAACAGCAGGAACGACCCGCCAGGGCGCACCTGTGGGGCGAAGTGCTTCGCAAGCAGCAGGGCGCCTGTGACCTTCGCGCCCAGAGCGTCGGCGATCCCGTCCTGCCGGAGTTCGGTGACGGCTACGTCGTGGTGTGCCGATGCGGTGGTCACGACATGGTCAAGGGGGCCGATGTCCTGTGCGGCGGCGGCGATCGACACCTCATCGAGTACGTCGATCCGGGTGCCGCCGGCACCGTCCCTGGTGGCGATCACGACCTCTGCGCCGCTCTGTTCGGCGCGGCGTGCGATGTGTGCTCCGATCCCGCGTCCGCCGCCGACGATCAGGATCCGCTTGTTCTCGAGTGTGTTGGTCATGACAGCGAAGGTATAGTTTGTATATCGGTATCTTCAACGCTACTGGAGGTGACCAGTGCCGAAGGCTTACGACGTGATGGCGGCGAGCTGTCCGAGTCGGACCGTGCTGCACCGCATCGGTGCTCGCTGGACGGTGTTCGTCGTGACCGCACTCGAGGCGGGGCCGAGGCGGTTCACGCAGCTGAAAGGCTACATCCAGGGGATCACCCCGAAGGCGCTGACGGAGACGCTGCGAACGATGGAGGCCGACGGGCTGATCTCCCGGACCGACCTCGGCGGCACACCCGCGCGCGTCGAGTACGCCCTCACGCCGCTCGGCCGCTCCCTACTGGTCCCACTGGGAGCCCTTCGGGATTGGGCCGAGGCGCACGTGCCCGAGATCGAGCGTGCGCGTGCCGTCCACGCCGCCGACCACTGAATCCCCGGTCGACCACGCCGGCCACGCGGATCAGTCGGCGTCCCCGGGCCGCCCCACATCGCCGCCGACCGCGATGACCACCTTCGAGCCGGGCGGTGCCGCCTGGATCATGCGCAGCGATGCCAGAGCCGGCGACGCGTCGAGCATCCGCCCCGCGTTCGCCAGCGCCCGGAGCGACGTGGTCTCCGCCCGCGCCTCCTCCAGTCGCGCCGCACCCCTGGCCTTGGCGGTCATCAGTTCGAGGGCCGCGGAACGGATCTCGTGCGGGACGACGACGTCCTTGACGACGACCGCCAGCACCTCGATACCCACGTCCGAGCCCGCGGTGCGGGCGGCCCGCGCGATCGGGCCGACGTCGATGGCGTCGCCCCGGCGCAGCACGTCGACGACCGCGACTCCGACGACGATGTCCCGCAGCGCGATCTGCGCCGCGAGGTACACGACGGCGTCCGGCTCCGCAGCCCGCTCGACGTAGGCGACGGGGTCGATCACCTTGATCCGCAACGTCATCGACACGCGGATGGTCACCGACTCGGCCGTCGTGATCTCCTGCGGGGCCACAGCCAACAGCCGCTCGCGGACGGGCACGGTCACGATCGTCCGCTCGTCGCGAACCCGGTGCCGCCCCGGGCCGAGCACCCGCTGCACCTCACCGTCCCGGTAGTCCAGGGCGTTGTAGCCGACTGGCACGCTGATCGACCTGCCGACGAGCGCCATGTGAAAATCCTTTCCTATCAACGTTCTTCGCGTCCGTATCGGGCCGGTACCCGCCCCTGGCACATCCGACGGCGGGACCGCACGGGACCGGTCGGATGCGCACGCCGATGGCGTGATCGTCCGACCGGACACCGAGGGCCGCAGGGCCGCCGGACGCGGTTCCCGGGGCGGGCACCGCTACAGGGAGTCGAACCCAGGAGGTCGGTCGACCTCTTGCCCGACGGGCGCACGGGGCGACGCACGGAACCGCCGGCGATACCTCGCTGCGGCCGCTTCCCCCGGCTCTCCCGTCGGTAGACACTGCCACGTCGCACCGCTGGGCTCAAACGGTTTTCGGTCCGGGAGTCAGGGCCGCGCCACCACGATGCCGCCGGCAGACCGCTGCGGGGAGTCCATGTCCAGCAGCGCGCCGATCGCCCCGTCCAGATCGGTGACCGAGCGGACGAGCCGTCGGGGGTCGAGGCTGCCATCCTCGAGCATGGCCAGCATCGCAGGGTAGTCGCGGGCGCTCATTCCGTGCGAGCCGAACACGGTGATCTCCCAGGCGATCACGCGGCCCCAGGGCAGTGGCGCCGTCGCCGCGTCGCCGAGCATCAGCCCGACCTGCACGTGCCGTCCCCGTCGGCGCAGGCTGCGGATGGCGGCGGTCGCGGTCGCGGCGGTTCCGATCCCGTCGATCGTGACGTGCGCGCCGCCGTTCGTCGCGTCGATCACGGCGGCCTCCACGCGGGCATCGTCCGCCGACCCCTCCCCCGACGCCCCCGGCGCGCGCACGGTGCGCACCGCGCCGAGTCCGCGTGCCCGGTCGAGCGCCGCATCGGACACGTCGACGGCCGTCACGCGGGCCCCTAGCGCTGCGGCGACCATCACGGCGGAGAGACCGACTCCGCCGCAACCGAACACGGCGACCGCGTCACCGGCCCGCACGCGGCCGTGTGTCGTGACGGCCCGGAACGCGGTGGCGAAGCGGCAGCCGAGCGCGGCCGCGGCGTCTGCGCCGACGGTGTCCGGTAGCCGCACGAGATTCGTGTCGGCCGCCGTGACGGCGACGTATTCGGCGAACGAGCCATTGCGGGTGAAGCCCGGCTGCGTCTGGTCCGGGCATACCTGGGCATCGCCCGATCGGCACCACTCGCAGCGCCCGCAGCCGTTGACGAACGGGGCCGTGACGCGGTCACCGGGAGCGAACCGGGTGACTCCGGCGCCGATCTCGGTGATCACCCCCGCGAACTCGTGGCCGGGAATCATCGGCAGCGGCACCGGGTCGTGCCCGCGCCACGCGTGCCAGTCGGAGCGGCACACGCCGGTCGCCTCGACGCGAACGACCGCGCCGCCTACGGGACAGTCCGGCACGGCGACCTCGGTCACCCGGGGCCGTTCGCCGACCCGGTCGTACACCACCGCACGCATCACATCCGTCACCCGGACATTCTCGCCCCTACCGACGCTGGTCGGCTTCTCGGTCGCAGAGTCCGTGGCATAGCCGGTACCGGCCCCCTCACCGAGTTCCGGACCGTATCCATACAGCGAGGCCCGGCCCCGCGAACGGGAACCGGGCCTCGCGAGATGAGAACCGTCAGGCGACAGACCTACTCGTACGTCTCGCCGGCGTCTGCCTTGGCAATCAGGGATGCGGGCGGGGTGAATTGCTCGCCGTACTTCGCGGCCAGCTCCTGCGCGCGAGCCACGAACGGCTTGAGCCCGATCGTCCCGTCGGCGCCCTCGTAGCCGTTGATGTACTGCAGCACGCCGCCGGTCCAGGCCGGGAAGCCGATGCCGAAGATCGAGCCGATGTTGGCGTCGGCGACGGACGTCAGCACGCCCTCGTCGAAGCACCGCACGGTCTCCACGGCCTCGGCGAACAGCATCCGCTCCTGCAGCTCCTGGAAGTCGGGGTTGGAGCTACCCGACTTGAAGTGCTCCTGGAAACCCTTCGACAGGCCGGCACGCTTGCCGTCTGCGTAGTCGTAGAATCCGGCGCCGTCCTTCTTAGACGGGCGGCCGTTCTCGACCATCCAGTCGACCACGGCGAACGCGCCGTGGTTCGGGACCGTCTTGCCCTCGGCCTCGAGCGCCTCGGCGGTGGCCTTGCGGATCTTCTGCATCAGCGTGAGCGTCAGCTCGTCCGCCAGCTGCAGCGGCGCGGCCGGGTAGCCGGCCTGCAGGCCCGCCTGCTCCAGGTACACCGGGTCGACACCCTCGCCGATGGCCGCGAGGGCCTCGTTGATGAACGTGCCGATCACGCGGGAGGTGAAGAAGCCGCGGCTGTCGTGCACCACGATCGGAGTCTTCTTGATCTGCAGCGTGTAGTCGATCACCTTGGCCAGCACCGCATCCGAGGTCTTCTCGCCGCGGATGATCTCGACCAGCGGCATCTTGTCGACCGGGGAGAAGAAGTGGATACCGATGAAGTCCTCGGAGCGCTTGACGCCCTCGGCGAGGATCGTGATCGGTAGGGTCGACGTGTTCGAGCCGAGGATCGCGTCGGGCTCGACGATGTCCTCGATCTCCTGGAACACGGCGTTCTTGACCTCGACCGACTCGAAGGCTGCCTCGATCACGAGGTCGACACCCTTGAAGTCGGCGGCGTCGGCGGTCGGGAGGATCCGGCCCAGCAGCTCGTCGCTACGCTCCTGCGTGGTGCGGCCCTTGGCCAACGCCTTCTGCTCCAGGTTCACCGAGTACTGCTTGCCGCGCTCGGCGGCCTCGAGGGAGACGTCCTTGAGCACGACCTCGATGCCGGCCTTCGCCGAGACGTACGCGATCGCCGCGCCCATCATGCCAGCGCCGATCACGCCGACCTTCTTGGCGGTGTACTTGTCGTACACGGTTGCGTCGGGCCCGCCCCCGGGCCGCGACCCGCCGCCGTTGATGTGGTTCAGGTCGAAGAAGAACGCCTTGATCATGTTCTTCGAGACCTGGCCGGTGGCCAGCTTGGTGAAGTAGCGGGACTCGATCTCGAGCGCGGTGTCGAAGTCGACGTACGTGCCCTCGAACGCGGCGGCCAGGATGGCCTCGGGTGCCGGCATCGGCGCGCCCTTGAGCTGCTTGCGCAGGTTCGCGGCGAAGGCCGGTGAGTTGGCGGCGAGCAGCTTGTCCGTCGGGCCGCCGCCCGGGATCTCGTAGCCCTTCTTGTCCCAGGGCGCCGCAGCGTCGGGATTGGCCTTGATCCAGGCCTTCGCGGCGGGCAGCAGCTCGTCGACGGTGCCGACCAGCTCGTCGACCACGCCCACGGCCTTCGCCTTGGCGGGCTTGTTCCGCTGGCCCTGCAGCAGCACGCCCATCAGGGCGCCCTGCAAGCCGAGCAGCCGGACGGTGCGGGTCACGCCGCCGCCGCCGGGCAGTAGGCCCAGGGTGACCTCGGGCAGGCCGATGATCGAACCCTTGACGTCCGCCGCGATGCGGTGGTGCGTCGCCAAGGCGATCTCGAGGCCGCCGCCGAGCGCGGCGCCGTTGATCGCGGCCACGACGGGCTTGCCCAGCTTCTCCAGGCGCCGCAGGTCGCCCTTGATCTGCTGCAGGTTGTCGAACACCTCCTGCGCGTTCTCGGGCCGCGCCTGGCGGATCTGCTCGAGGTTGCCGCCCGCGAAGAACGTCTTCTTGGCGGAGGTGATCACGACGCCGGTGATGGAGTCCTTCTCCGCCTCGAGGCGGTCGACGGTCTCGTGCATCGACGCCGCGTAGGTGTCGTTCATCGTGTTGGCGGAGCTGGCCGGGTCGTCCATGGTCAGCACGACGACACCGTCGGCGTCCTGCTCCCAGCGGATCATGTTGTCAGACATACTTTTTCGTATTCTCCCTGGTGATAATCGAGCCGCACAGAGCTTCAGAGACGTTCGATGATGGTCGCGGAGCCCATGCCGCCGGCGATGCACAGCGTGATCAGGCCGTAGCGGCCTCCGGTGCGCTCGAGCTCGTCGAGGACGGTGCCGACCAGCATCGCGCCGGTCGCGCCGAGCGGGTGGCCGAGGGCGATCGCGCCGCCGTTGACGTTCACCTGCTCGCGGTCGAGCTTGAAGTCCTTCATCCACTTGAGCACCACGGAAGCGAACGCCTCGTTGAGCTCCCAGACGTCGATGTCGTCGGCGGTCAGGCCGGCCTTGGCGAGGACCTTCTCGGTGGCAGGCGTGGGTCCGGTCAGCATGATCGTCGGGTCGGCACCCGTCGAAGCGGTCGCAACGACGCGCCCGCGCGGGGTCAGGCCGGCCTTCTTGCCGCCGGCCTCGTTGCCCACCAGGACCAGGGCGGCACCGTCGACGATGCCCGAGCTGTTGCCGCCGGTGTGCACGTGGTTGATCTTCTCGACGTGGTTGTAGCGCTGCAGTGCAACGGCGTCGAAGCCGCCCATCTCACCGACCACGGTGAACGCGGCGCGCAGCTTGCCCAACTGCTCGGCGGTGGTGCCGGGCCGACGGTGCTCGTCGTTGTCGAGCACGACGAGGCCGTTCTGGTCCTTCACCGGGACGACCGACTTGGCGAACCGGCCCTCGTCCCACGCCTTGGCGGCGAGGTCCTGCGACTCGGCGGCGTACTGGTCGACGTCCTCGCGGGAGAAGCCCTCGATGGTCGCGATCAGGTCGGCACCGATGCCCTGCGGCGCGATGTAGTTGTCGTAGCTGTACTTCGGGTCGTAGAACAGTGCGCCGAAGTCGGAGCCCATCGGCACGCGGGACATCGACTCGACGCCACCCGCCAGCACG
Source organism: Tsukamurella soli (assembly GCF_039541155.1). Taxonomy (NCBI): domain Bacteria; kingdom Bacillati; phylum Actinomycetota; class Actinomycetes; order Mycobacteriales; family Tsukamurellaceae; genus Tsukamurella; species Tsukamurella soli. The sequence continues at coordinate 8,656 of NZ_BAABFR010000058.1, read as the reverse complement.
AGATCGTCGCCGAGGCCGGCCGCGACCTTCTGTGCCGCGATGTTGGTGGCCTCGAGGCCGGAGGCGCAGAAGCGGTTGATCTGCACGCCCGCCACCGTCTCCGGCAGACCGGCCACGATCGAGGCGGTGCGCGCGATGTCGGCGCCCTGCTCGCCCACCGGCGAGACGCAGCCGAGGACGATGTCGTCGACGGTCGCGGGGTCCATCTCGGGGTTACGCGTCCGGATCTCGTCGATCAGACCCACCACCAGATCGGTGGGCTTCACAGCGGTCAGCGAACCGCCCTTGAGCTTGCCACGGGGCGTGCGGATCGCCTCGTAGATGAATGCGTCAGACACTTGTCGTCTTCCGTCCTCTCGTGAAAGAAGGTTCGCGGACCGCGTTGGGTCCACCTGGCTACAGGCTAACCCGCCGTAACTTATTTTGAAAGGGCGGCTGGTCGAAAGGTGAAAAAGAGCACCTCCGATCGGCTAGTGTCTCGTTACACGATGACCAACACAGGCACCCGGCTGCGGCCTGCAGAGCGCCGCCGCCAACTGATCGCGATCGCCGCCGCGCTCTTCACCGAGCGCGGCTACGAGCACGTCTCGGTCGCCGACATCGCCCGCGGCGCCGGCGTGACCGGGCCGTCGGTCTACCGCCACTTCGCCGACAAGCAGGCGATCCTCGCGGCGGCGATGGCTGCGGCCGTCGACGAGATGGAGGCGGTCACCGACGCCGTACTCGCCCGCCCGGACGCCCGCTACGCCGACCTACTGGCCGGGGTCGTCGCCATGTCGGTCTCCGATCCGGTCCCCATCGTGCTGTGGCGGTGGAACCGCCGGCACCTGTCGGCGCAGCAGGCTCGGGCGATGATCGAGCGCAGCGAAGCGGTGCTCGGCCGCTGGGTGGGCCTGCTGGCGCAGGAGCGGCCGGCGCTGAGCGTGGACGATGCCCGGGTCCTCGCGTGGGCGACGCTGGCGGTGGCCGGGTCCGTACCCATCAGCCGGGGTCGAATCGGGGTGCGCCGCTATCGCGCCGAGCTCGAGGTGATCGGCGCGCGGGTTCTGGACGCGCCACCGTCGGCGGCACCGTCACTCCCCCCGCCACCGGCGCCGCCCGCTCGCACCATCCGACGTGACGAGTTGCTGGACGCCGCCGCGCGGTTGTTCTTCGACAACGGCTACGGGCAGGTGGGCATCGACGATATCGGTGCGGCAGTGGGAATCTCGGGTCCCTCGGTGTACCGACACTTCCCCAGCAAGTCCTCGATCCTGCTGGCGATCTGCGGCCGCGCCGCGGCGGGACTCGAGCTGGGCGTCGTCGAGTCGACCGCCGCCACGAACGACGCTCATGAGCAACTCCGGCTGCTGGTGCGGTCGTACGCGCGTAACCTCGCGATCTCGCCGGACCTCGCCGTCGCCTTCACCGTCGGGCGTGAGCTGCTCATCGAGGCCGGCGGCGAGTCCCTGCTGGCCGCGCAGCGCGGGTACGTGGCGCGCTGGGGCGCACTGCTGACCGGGCCCGACGGTGCCGGACCCGACGCGGCCGGGGCACGGATCGCCGTCGGCGCCGCCATGACCATCGCCAACGACTTCGCCCGCACCCGACGGCTGCGCCGCCGCCCGCGGTTCCGCGACGAGCTGGTCTATCTGATGGACACCGCACTCGGCCTCTCAGCCTGAGCGCAGGCGTCTCAGCATCCGCCCGTCGGCGAATCCGACGGTGCGGGCGGCATTCTCGACGGTGGCACCGCCCGCGATGAGCGCTTCGGCGTGCTCGAGGCGAAGGGCCTGCTGGTAGCGCAGCGGAGTGGTGCCGACGACGGCGCCGAAGGAACGCGTGAGGGTGCGTTCCGATACCCCGGCATGGCGAGCGATCGTCTGTAGCGGGAGGTTCTCCGCGAACCTGGTGTCGATCAGGTCGAGCGCGCGGTGCACCGTGTCGTCGGTGTGGTCGCGGTGCGCCAGCATGATGGAACGCTGCGGACTGTCGCCGTTGCGGCGCGTGTACACCACCATCGACCGCGCGACCTGCGCTGCCAGCGCCGGGCCGTGCCGGTCGGTGAGCAGCGCGAGCGCCGCGTCGATACCGCTGGCGATCCCGGCGGACGTCCGAACCCCGCCCTCGCTGACATACAGCACGTCCCGCACGACGTCCGCCGTCGGGTTCCGCGCCGCGAGCTCGGCGCACAGCTCGTGGTGCGTGGTGCAGCGGCGGTGGTCGAGCAGCCCGGCGGCGGCGAGCGCGAACGCCCCGGAGCACACCGACATCACCTCACCGCCGGCTTCATGGTGCTCTGCTATGCGGCGCAACGTATCCCGCGCGAATGGCACGCTCGCCCCGGCGGTCCGCCAGCCCGGTACGACGACGATGTCGTGGCGCGTGAGCTGCGGCCACTCCGTGTCCGCTGCCAGCCGAACGCCCTGATGGCTACGCACCGTCGGCGCCTCGCCGACGTAGCCGAGCCGGTACTCGGCGCCGCGGTCGCCCGCCGCGGCCAGGACCTGGGCGGGGCCCGCGACATCGAGCAGGTGCACCCCATCGGTCAGCACGAACAGCGCGGCGGTCACCGGATCAGGATGCCACCGCGGACCCGGTGAGAGGGTCCGAGAACGCGTCCGTGAGCGTGGCGATCCGCGCGAAGCGGCCGGCGAGTGCGAACTCGGTGCGCTCGATCACGGCCTCGGCCGCCAGGGCGGCGCCGGTGTCGGGCCGCGTGATCGGGAACGTCGCCGTCGCCTCCGTCACGAAGACCACATCGAATCCGAGATCGGCCGCGACGCGGGCGGTCGTCTCACAGCACTGCTCCGTCTGGATGCCGCTGACGATCACCCGCCCGACTCCGTGGCGCTGCAGGATCCGGGCGAGCTCGGTGGTGGTGAACGCGTTCCGTGTGGTCTTCACCAGGACCGGTTCGCCGGCCACGGGTCGCAGCTCCGCGGCGAGCGCGACGAATCCGGAGTCCGGGTCGAACACCCCACCGCTGCCGGGTTCCGAATGGAGCACCCACACGACCAGGGCTTCGCGCTCCCGCGCCTGTGCGACAAGTAGATTCACGTCCTCCACAATGTCCGGATTCGACACCTGTGCCCACGAGGGTCGCTGCCGAAAGGACTCTTGGACATCGATCACGATCAGCGCGTCTGTCATGCCTCCACGGTGCCGCGTGCGGCGCGCCTCGGGAAGACACGAACCAGGCACACACCGGGCGGATCCGGTCACGGTCGAGTCCGGTGAGCTCCGCAGAACGACCCCGACACCGCCGCAGGGTCGATTATTCGGCCGGCGCCGCTCATAGAGTTGTTCTTCGGGAATCCTCGCGCGGACACGGAGAAGTCCGGTCGTCGCTCGGATCGGCCTCGTGCCAGGTCTCCGTTAAGCATTCGCCAGGCCGCTGCGGGTGAACTGGACTCGCGCCCGTGAACCGTACGGGCATCGGGAATCGAAGGGACGGCGATATCGATGGAGCGAGTGTCGATGAGGAATCTGAATCATGCTGTGCGCTGGGCGGCGCGGCCGCTGACGATCGCCGGAGCGGCGGGGCTGATCGCGGTGGCGGGCACAGCCGTGGCGGGACAGGCCCAGGCGGCGGGGGCCTGCGCGATATCGAGGGCGACCTCGGGCTGGTCGTCGGAGCCGAACTCGCGCCCGGTGGCACGGGCACTGCCCGGCAACCGGATCCTGCTCGGCACGCACCCGTTCGGGCCGGCGCCGCATGCGGGGATGGTGTACGGCGCGAACCTGGACAACAACACGTACACCAACGTGTACATGTGGTGGGACCGCTCCGCGATCGGGCACTGCGGCTGAGCCGCAACGACCGGCACTGCGGCTGAGCCGCAACAACCAGCACTGCGGCTGAGCCGCAACAACCAGCACTGCGGCTGAGCCGCATAGGCTTGTTCGGCCCGCATGCACATGCATGTGGGCCGAACACGGCCGTATGGGACGAGCGTCCCCGTACTCGAGGAGGAAGCGATGGGCCTGTTCCGCCGGAATTCGGTGAACCCGGTCGCGGCGTCTGCCGAGGAACACGGATGGCGCTATGCCGGATCCAACGACGCGCTGGCGTATCTGGCGAACCACGAGCCGTTCACCGGCGCCCACCATCCCGGGGCGTACGACGTGGTCCGCGGCGAGATCGACGGCCACCAGTTCACCGCCTTCCTCCTCCAGTCCGAGGACACGACCTGGGACAGCGACGGCGACATGTACACGAACAACATCAACCACATGATCGTGACCATCCCGACGCCCGGCTCGCCGCACTCCCTCGAGATCACACCCACCGGCCACTTCGGCGGCGTCAAACGGGCGCTGACCGCCCATAAGGTCACCTTCGAGTCACAGGCGTTCAACGACGAGTTCATCGTGTCGGCGAAGGACCCGCGGTTCGCGCACGCCGTCCTGCACGCGCAGAACATTCAACGGATGCTCGACGACCCCCGCAAGCCCCTACCGCTGTGGTTCGAGCGGGATCTGCTGATGACCTGGAAGCAGACGCGGCTGAAGGTGGACGAGATCGAGCCCCGCGTCCGCTACCTCATCGACAACCTCGCCCCGATCCCCCCGAGCGCGTGGGAGATCGACTAGCCGACGGTCGGGTCGGAGACCGAGGATCCGCTCAGGGCTGGGTGCGCTTGGCGCGTTCGATCGCGGCGAGGGACTTCTTCGCGGCGAGCAGCTCGGCCTGCAGATCGGCGACGCGGCCCGCGGCGGCGTCGCGGGCCGCGGCCAACACATCGGCCACCGCCGCCTTCGCGTCCCGATCCCCCAGCCCGGCCACGGCCTTATGCACGGCGGCGATCGGGATATCCTGCGCCCCTGACGGTTTCGAAACGTTACGGGTGACCCGCAGCGATGCGGTGTTGTCCGCACCCACGTAGACGGTGATCGCCACCGACCGCGGCGCCCGGGCACCGGCGGTTCTCGGCGGCGAGGCCTTCGACGGTGCCGCCTTCGAAGCGATTTTCGCCGAGGGCGCGGTCCGCTTCGCCGGTGCCGCCTTGGCGGGCTTGGGCTGCCTGGTCATCCGGAGCTCGACGGGTTCGAACGGCAGCTGGTCGTCGACCCCGGCGGGCTTGACCGTCACCGTCGTACCGTCCACCGCGACGACCCGGCCGGATGCACCCGCGGCGAGCCCGAGTCCGGGGACCGGTTCGCGCAGGTACACGGTGGGGCGCCGGCCCTCGGCGATCTCGGCCGCGAGGTGGGTGAGGTCGGCGTCGGTCAGGGTCTGTTCCGTCGGGGGCGGAGTCATCTCAGTATCGAACCATTCGCGTCGGACGTCACTTCAGCTTGGGGAGCACGTCGGCGACCACGGTGTCGAGCGCGAGCGGGCCGCCGGTGAGCAGCGCGTCGACGCCGCTGCTCGAGTCGATGATCGACACGGGTACACCGGAGGTCAGGGAGTCGGGCAGCCCCGCGTACCCGCCGCCGCTGGCGCCGGAGTCCGTGCGGGCCACGAACGCCTTGTCCACCTTGTCGCTCGACACGAGGGAGTACAGGTCGGTCGAGTTCGCCGTGATCCACGTGCCGGTGCCGGTGATCGGCACCTGCATCGAGAAGCCCAGGGAGTTCAGCAGTTCGAACGGCGAGGCCCCGGTGTTCGCCACCAGCGTGTCCGAGCCGGTGTAGTCGAGCAACGTGGCCTTGACGTTCGCGAAGCCTGGGTTCTGGCCGCGGAGGGTGCCCACCTTCGCGTCGTACTTCGACTGCACGTCCTTCGCGCGCGCGGTCGCTCCGAGCGCCTTCGCGATGAAGTCCATCTGCTGCTTCCAGTCCCACCCGTTCGCGTAGTCGGTGGGCCGGGTGATGGTGGGCGCCACCGACTTCAAGTCCGCCGCCTGCGAGGTGGCGGCCGCGTCGGTGTCGATGATCAGGTCGGGCTTGAGCCCCGAGATCGCGGACTTGTCGGGTGCGGTGGAGGTGCCGACGGTGGCGATCGACGAGGCGCCCGGGATCCACGACGGCGCACCGGAGTTCGTACCGTTGGCCGCGCCCACGACCGGGAGTCCCAGCGCGGCCACCATCTCCGCGTCGCCCTGGCCCAGCGCCACGATCCGCGACGGGCGCGACTTCAGCAGCGTAGTCCCGTTGGCATCGTCGACGGTGACCGGTGACCACGCGTCGAGCGCGGGCCCGGCGTAGCCCCCGTTGCCCCCGCCGACCGCCCACACCACGCCAGAGATCACCAGCACCAGCACGATCACCACGGCGGCGCCCGCGACGATCAGGTTGCGGCGCTTGGCCTTCCCTGCCTTCCCCGCCGACCCTACGGGCGCCTCCGGCCCCTGCATGGTCGGGTTGGAGGGGTGCGACGGTCCGATCCCGCCGGGGTGCCGGTAGCCCGGCGGCGGCTGCCCCATGCCGGGGTACGACGGCGAGCTCGGCTGGCGGATCCCGGTGCGCTGCGCCGGATTCGACGGTGTCCCCTGCCAGTTGGGCGGCAGCGGCGCGGGCGGCACCATCCCGGCGGCGCCCGACATCCGGCGTGCGGCGGTGGCGAGCGCCGCGGCGAACTCGCCCGCCGATTGGAACCGGTCGACGGGGTTCTTGGCGAGGGCACGCTGCAGCACGAAGTCGACCTCGGGCGAGAGGTCGGGCCGCCGCAGGCGCACATTGGGCGGGTTCTGGCTGATGTGCGCGAGCATCAGCTGCCCGGTCACGTTGGTGTCGAACGGCGGTGCGCCGGTGAGCATCACATACGCTGCGCAGCCGAGCGAGTAGATGTCGGCGTGGTAGTCGACGGACTGACCCAGCAGCGCCTCCGGCGCCGTGTAGGCAAGGGTACCCACCACCATGCCGGTCTCGGTGTGCTGACCGACCTCGGTCTGCGCGGCACCGATCCCGAAATCCGCGAGCAGCACGTGCTCACCGCGCCGGCCCCGCTCCACGAGGAAGTTGGCAGGCTTGACGTCACGATGCAGGATGCCGTGCTGGTGGGCGTAGTCGAGCGCGTCGGCCACCTGCTCGACGACGTCGACGGTGCGGTCCAGGCTGAACGGGCCCTCGCGCTGCAGGATCGACGACAGGTTCTCGCCGTCGACCAATTCCATCGCGATCCACAGGTGCCCGTCCGACTCGCCTCGGTCGTACACGTCGACGATGCCGGGGTGCTTCAGCCCCGCCACGATGTCCGCCTCACGGTCGAACCGTGCCCGCACCGAGTCGCTGGTGGAGAACTGCTCGTGGAGCACCTTCAGCGCCACCGAACGTGGCAGCGTCCGATGCCGAACGCGGTACACCGACCCCATGCCGCCCGTACCCAGCACGGACTCCACGGTGTAGCCAGCGATCACGTCGCCCGGCTGCGCTACCACGGCCATCACCTCCCTGAGTTTCAGCTGATCAATCTACCGTCCTGCAGATTGCGCCGTACTTAAGGAGAGGTTGGAGTCCAGGCGGGGAGGTGCGCGACGAGCACCACCCCGCCCAGCGCGCCTCACGCCGAGATGCGTGCCACCGCCCCCAGTGGGTCCGTGTAGACACCGTCGAGGGCCACGGCGCCAGCGGCCTGCTGCTGCACCCGTGCGGCGGCGCTGGTCACCCGGACCTCGCGGCCGGGCTCGGCGGAGGTGGCCTTGAGCGCCCGCGACACCTCCGGCAGGATCGCCGGGTAGTCGGTGAACGCCTGCCCGCCCAGGATCACGCGGTCCGGGTTGAAGATGTCGGCCACCAAGGCGACGGCCTCGCCCAACAGACGGCCACGCTCGGCGATCAGCGCGTGCGCGATCCCCCCGTCGGCGGTGTCGGGACCCTGCTCGGCGATCTTGTGCACATCCGCGGGGGTGCGCGCGGTCAGGCCCGCGGCGACGGCTGCGTCCACGAAGGCCGTGTCGGTGACGGCGTCCTCGAGTCGGCCTGTGCGGTGCGTATCGAGCAGGTCTGCGCCGCGGATCGGCAGGTGGCCGATCGTGTGCGGACCCGACTTGGGCGCGTGCACGGCACCGTGCAGGGCGAGCGCGACGCCCACGGTCTCGCGGCCGTAGAAGTACAGCGTCGAGCCCTGCGACTCGAGCTCGGGCGACAGGTGCAGTTCGGCGGCGGCCATCGCCTCCACGTGCGGGGCGACGGTGACGGGCAGCCCGATCGCTCCGGACAGGCGCTCGCCCAACGCGACACCGCTCCACTTCAGGCGAGGATGGTCGACGACCACGCCACGGTCGTCCACCCGGCCGCCGATCGCGACGCCGGCGCCCAGGATCGAGCGCCCACCCCAGCGGGTGAGGAAGCGCCGCGCGCTGGTCGCGACCACCGACAGCACCTCACCCGGGTCGGTGCTGGCGGGAGTGGGGATCTGGATCGCGCCGACGGTCTTGCCGGACACGTCGTGCATCGTGATGGTACTGACGCGGAAGCCGATGTGGATCCCCAGAGCCAGCGGGCCGTCGGGGTCTATCTCGAGCGGAAGCCGCGGCCGGCCGACGACACCGCTGGCCGCGCGGTCGGCGCGCTCGTGCACCAGTCCCGCCTCGATCAGCGCGGTGACCTGGCGGTTGACGGTGGCGGCCGAGAGGCCGGTCTCGCGCGCGATCTCGTCGCGGAGCACCAGCCCGCCGCGACGGATCACCCGGAGCACGGCCGCGGCGGGCTTGTCCGCCACGCGCAGCTGAGGAGCGAACACGCGCGGTGCGGCGCCCGACGGAAGTCGGAGGCCAAGCGGTCTTAGGAA